>CAYPVN010000065.1:0-6300 GCA_964414155.1 uncultured Chitinophagales bacterium | reverse complement strand
CCAATCGCCAGGCCTTTTACCAATCCGTTATCCCGTTCCATAATCCACCTCCACTCCTAACTAAAAGCACATCATTGTTCTCTAATCATGATAGGAAGTTGGACGGTAAAAATCAACCGCCTTTGCCCAGACTACGTTCGGGTTTGCCTGCGCGGAGCCATGCTCTGTACGAGCAGCGCGCAACAGCAACAATCACCCCTTCCATTCGACCGCGTGGGAAATCGGTTGGTAGTTGGTTAAACCGTCCAAAATACCATCGAACCCTCTGCCTTCCATCTGTCTCAACAACATAAGTCAGCTTGACCGCCGGGACGTGAGATTTCGCAATGCTGTCGGCAGACAAGACTTGACGCACGAAGGTATAGCTCTCAAGAACGGTGTTGAATGCAAATTCAAATGGATCGTGTACCAACGGCGATGATGCATTTTTTCACTCGCATGGCTCCTCTCCAAGAAAAATCATCCCGTCTCGAATTGTACCGGACGGGATGGACAAACATTGGCGTGGATTAACGATTCTTCTTCTTGTGACGCATCTTTCTCAAACGTTTCTTCCGCTTGTGCGTCGCCATCTTGTGACGCTTTCGTTTTTTACCGCTTGGCATGGATCCCCTCCTTTCTTTTGTTGCTTAGAATGCAAGAACCTCAGTTGACTAAGGATTGAAACGAGTGTTGCTCAAGCAAACGCTGAGCCCGGGTTCCAAGATCTGATTCAGGGTTGATATCGATTGTCTTTCGAAACCACCGGTTTGACTCATCGGTATTTCCAGCATGCAAGCTAACAATGCCGAGATTGAATGCTGCAGCCTGGTGCCCGGGATGCGCCTTGGCAACAGTTTGCATTTCGTTCATGGCCTTGACGAGCAACTGACGCGCATTTGCCGAGTCAATCCGGGCAAGCTCAAAATACACAATGCCAAGATCAACGCGTGCATCGGGATCCGCTGGATTGAGAGCGAGATAGCTCTTGTATGCCTCCAACGCGCGGAATAATAGTCTCGGGTCTTGTTTGGAATGGTCGTGCAGCAGATTGGCGAGACGCAGGCTCGAAGCGGCGTCGTTGGGATTCCCGTTCACAGCCTTTTGCAGTTGCTCAATCTCTCTCACCGCTCCCGCTGCTTCAACCGACAAGCTCTCGTGTGCATCCTGTTGCGTTCTTGGCCGTTCCTTTGTGATTTCCGCATAGATAAAAAAACCCACCAACATTACGAGGCCTGCACCTGCTAGGAGTTGCCATCGCTCAAAACGCATCGTTCGTCGCTTTGCCACTTTCTTCCGTGAATGGAGGTTCTGTCCCGACTGTTGCGTCGTGTTCTTGATGAAGCGTTCTTGCTGCGAGGAAGAAAAAAGGGCCACACCGCATGATTCGCAGTACGAGCCGGTTGCCGGATTCTCGTGACCGCACACGTGGCATCGCTGAACACTGACGGCTGAAGAGGTTCTGGCTTTTACGCGGAGAGGATCTCCATTTTCGATCATCGCTCCGCACTGTGGGCAGGTATTATCGCCTCGACCCAGTACACCGCCACAATCGCTGCAGGCGAGCTTCGCTACCGCCATGCTCTCCTCTGCAACATCATTGCATAATCTTTTGGAGATTCTCGTTGACCAGTACTTTGACTTCCTTCGACACCTTGAAGAGCGGAACCCAATGCTCGCCGACCATTACCTGATCGCCTGTCCTAGGATTGCGCGCAACACGCCCTTTCCGTTTCTTCACCTTGAAGCTCCCAAATCCCCGAATCTCAATGTTCTTCCCTTCCTTCATCGCACTGATGACCGTCGAGATGAAGCCATCCACTACCGCCTCTGTGTCTACCTTGGTCAGACCGGTTCCTGTGGCTATTGTATCAACGATGTCCGCTTTGGTCAAGTGGACCTCCTTCTGATTGTTAGTGGTGTTGATGGATACGACATGATTTAGAAAGGATCGACAAATCGATACGAAAGGATCGGCCTCTCCAACTTCTGCGCACTGAACTGTGAGACCGTTTCAACCATTTCATTCAGAATAAATTTCCAAAACGATTCACGCTGTCTCTCGCGCACAAGTGACGGTTCCCCTTTGATTCCTGCAAGGTCTGCGGCAATGCTCACGGCATCTTCAAATGAGCCGAGCGTGTCAACCAGACCCAACTCAAGCGCTTGATTTCCTGTAAACACACGCCCGTCGGCTAGTGACAGTGCTTTCTTGTGATCGAAATTGCGCTCAGTTTCCACTACACCAATAAACTGCCTGTGCACATCATCCATAAGGGTTTGAAAATACTTTTCATCCTCGGCCGACATTTTTCTCGTGGATGATCCAGCGTCCTTCAGTTTTCCGCTCTTAATTGTTTTCACTCCCACGCCCAATTTCTCAAGAGCGTCGTGTAACTGCAAAAACTCTGAAATGACTCCGATACTCCCTGTAAGCGTGCCGGGATTCGCAACCAACTTTGAGGCACCACAGGAAACATAGTACCCACCGCTTGCAGCAAGTGCCCCCATCGATACAACCACAGGTTTGCCGCTATCCCGGGTTTTCTTCACCTCCTGATACATCTCCTGACTTGCAACAGCACCACCGCCGGGAGAGTTCACGCGCAAAACAATTCCTTTAACGGAACGACTCTCTCGATATTTCTTAATCTGCCGGACAATATCGTCCGATGAGATGATAACTCCGCTGAGATCAACGACAGCAAGCTTGTCTCCAGAACCTGATGTTATTGTCTCTGTTCGGTCTGAGGATATTGAAACGAGGGAGATGAGGAGCAACGAAAATCCAATCGCAAACAAACCAAGTATCGCCAGAATTGCGATGAACCATTTAGTGGACTTCGTCATGAACCAGAACCTGAAACCGCTGTAAGTTATTGATTTTACATATGATATTACTAAAGAATTCGGAGAATGTCAATGCCAGGATTCAAGAAAAAGCCCGGGGCGATTGACCTCGGGCCTCCGTTGTACGGCTATCCGGTCAATTTACGTCAACCGAAGTAAGCTGGAGTTCTCTCAACGACCGTTCTTTGGACTCCTCCTTGGAAAGAAGGGCCAGCTCCAAAACCTCGCTCATGTCTTTCACTGAGTGAAATTTCATACCATCATCCCCACCAAGTGTGGCCTTTGGTATTTCATCAAGATCGATCCTGTTGCGTTCGGGCAGGATAACCGTTTTTATTCCCGCGCGATGGGCAGCAAGCACCTTTTCCTTGACTCCGCCGATCGGGAGCACTGCACCACGTAATGTAATCTCGCCTGTCATTGCAAGGTCGTTTCTCACGAGCCTGTTCGTAAGGAGAGAGGTTAGTGCTGTCAGCATTGCAACGCCGGCGGATGGACCATCTTTCGGAATGGCGCCCGATGGTACATGCACGTGGATATCTGTCTCCGATCGGAAGTCCTCGGGAATGCCAAGCGCTTTGGCATGTGAACCTATGAAACTGAGTGCAGCTTGCGCCGACTCTTTCATCACGTCACCGAGCTGGCCCGTAAGCATAAGATTCCCTTTGCCTTTCATCTTCGTCGCTTCAATGAAAAGAATATCACCTCCAACCGGCGTCCAGGCAAGTCCTACCACGATGCCCGGGCGATTGATTCGTTCGGCCACATCGGAAAAGAATTTCTGTGGACCAAGATATTTCGTAAGCGAGTCTTTTTTGATCATTGCCTTCCGAACTGACCCTTCGGCAACATCACGCGCAACTCCGCGAGTCACGGTTGCAATCTGTCGTTCGAGATTGCGAACACCGGCTTCGCGTGTATACCCTGAAATGATCGCTCGCAGGGCTTCGTCCTCCAGAGTCAGCTGCTCGGGTTTCAGTCCGTGTTCTTCAACCTGCTTCGGAACCAGAAAATTCTGGGCGATGTGAAGTTTCTCATCTTCAATGTAGCTTGGAATCTCAATGATCTCCATTCTGTCACGCAATGCCGGAGGAACCGGCTCGATCATATTCGCTGTTGCGATGAACATGACCTTGGAAAGATCAAAGGGGATTTCAAGATAGTGATCGCTGAACGAGTAATTCTGTTCGGGATCGAGCACTTCAAGCAACGCCGACGAAGGATCGCCGCGGAAGTCGGAGCCAAGCTTGTCCACTTCGTCCAGCATGAAGACCGGGTTATTGGATCCGGCTTTCTTCAATCCTTGAATGATTCGTCCGGGCAACGCGCCAATATATGTGCGACGGTGACCGCGAATCTCAGCCTCATCATGAACACCGCCGAGCGACATACGCACGAACTTCCGGCCAAGTGCGTTGGCAATGGATCGGCCGAGCGATGTCTTGCCGACTCCCGGTGGGCCAACAAACACAAGGATTGGTCCTCGCATATCATTCTTCAGTTTGCGAACGGCGAGATACTCAAGGATTCGCTTCTTTATTTTTTCAAGACCGTAATGATCCCGTTCGAGAACTTCCTTTGCCTTGGCGATTTCAAGATTGTCATCAGTACTGACGCTCCACGGAAGATCGAGTATCCAATCAAGATATGTTCTGCTCACCGTATATTCAGCAGAGGCTTGGTTCATTTGCGTGAGCCTCTTGAGCTCCTTGTTAGCAACCTTCAGCGTCTCTTCCGGCAGCTTCGCTTGATCGATTCGCTTGCGTAGCTCGTTGATCTCTACATTCTCATCATCCTCACCCAACTCCTTTTTGATCGCTTTCATCTGTTCCCGAAGGTAAAACTCTCGTTGCGTCTTATTGATGCCGTCCTGCACTTCCGATTGGATCTTGCTGCCCAGCTCAAGTTTCTGAACAAGTTTCGTGAGCGTCAGAGCCACCTGCTCAAGCCGATGCTTCAAATCCATGGTTTCAAGAATCTGCTGCTTTTCTTCAACACTAACAGGTATCATTGATGCAATGGCATCTGCCATTGAAGCAGGCTGGTCGGTGTTCAGCACGATTGTGAGTTGTTCGTCGGTGAGGTTAGGAGAAAGCTCCACAGCTTTCTTGAAGAGGCTCTTCAAATTCATGCCCATCGCATCGATGTCCTCGCCCTCCTGAACAACTTCTTCACACTCCCGCACAACTGCTCGAATGAAAGGGTCAACGTGTAATATCGAGAGCAGCTGCACCCGACGCATTCCCTGCACCAGAACGCTCCTCGTTCCATCCGGCAGTGTAAAGACCTTGAGAATCCTCGCGAGCGTTCCAACCCAATGAATATCCTGCTCGGTTGGTTTCTCGATTGATCCGTCGGTTTGAGCCACAATCACAACGAGCCCCTCATCTTTGGATGCCTCTTCAACAACCTTGATGCTGCTCTCGCGTCCAACCGAAAGAGGCATGATCTGCTGCGGGAAGAACACTGAATTGCGCAGGGGCAATACTACAATCGCTTGTGGAACATTTGATTTGGACATTGAATACTCCTTTAAAGTTCTCATCTATCAGAACAACAGACGGCAGTGATCGGTTTCAAAAACAAGAAAGGGCGAGAGATGCCGCTCCACCAAGCCCCACGGCACCTGCTTTCGCCCTTGACCTACGGTATGATGCTGGTTTGAAGTATGATTACTTCACCTTTACTTCAATCTGCTTTGGCTTTGCTTCCTCTGCTTTCGGCAAGGTGACAGTCAGGATACCATCCTTGTAGGTGGCTTCGATCTTGTCGCTCTTCACGTGAGTCGGCAAGGTGAAGGACCGCTGGAACGAACCAAAGGATCGCTCCGTGCGGTGATAGTTCGATTCCCTGGCCTCCTTCTCTTCCTTCTTTTCACCACGAATGGTCAGAATATTATCCTGCATGGTGATCTTGACATCATCCTTGCTGACCCCGGGGAGTTCGACTCTCACCGTATAGTCACTATCACCTTCAGCGATGTCGACAGCCGGTGTCAAGAATGAAATCGCCCCGTCATCCTGAATACCGCCACGGAAGAAATTGTCGAACATCCTGTTGATCTCCCGCTGCATATTCAGACTCTCAAACGGGAATGTCGTGAGTTCGCGTGTTGGGCTCCATCGAATTAATGTCATATAAAAGCACCTCCTTGATTTTGCATTTGTTGTTTTGTGAGTTATGGTTGATGACTCGCGTTCTAAAGTGTCAAGCCCCGTGCCAGCGCACTATGAGTTCTCAGAAAATATTAGTATGCTGGGAGTTACAAGGATTACTCTTCGTGATCGCGCTAAGCTCGCTTGACAGATCGTCAGCGAAAGACTGAAAAGCTTTCAGGCCGGAATGCAAAATCGTCTTGACTTTTCTGACATCCCGACAAAAAGTTTTTGCGATGATGAAAGGTGTGCGGGCATTCAGATTAGGATTACTCACAAAAAAGGGTTATCTTGTTCCCACTGCAAAACAGCGCTC
>CAYPVN010000064.1:0-9557 GCA_964414155.1 uncultured Chitinophagales bacterium | reverse complement strand
TTCTCGATCGCCCCGGTTGTAACACAACGCGGCAGTGGTATAGGGCTAGCACTCTCGTTCTGACCGTGATTTCGGAGCAAGAGTATAACTGAGGAGGAACAAATGAAGGTGTTCAGTCGATACACCGTGAGGACTTTGTTTATCGCGCTTGCATTGATATTCGTACAGTGCAACAAACAAAAAACCGCGGAGGGGAAACGATCCGTAGACCGTTCGTTGCAGATGGTAAATGGTATTAAAGTGACACTGGTGAAAATCAGCGGCGCTTACCTTGCGCCCACTGGACCGATGATGCAGTCGCAAGGAAAGAAAGAGAATTACCGACTGCTTGGTGCAATTGCTGAAGCGCCTGAAGGGTCTGTCTTTTTCAAATTCACCGGCCCTGCCGCCACCGTTTCCGCGGCCGAGGAGAGTTTCAACACTCTGATCTCCTCGATTGCAAAGCTGGCCGGTTCGCGACCAGCGCCAACCAGCGCCGTTGCGGGCATTCGCTGGACGGTGCCCGGCAATTGGGGTGAGCATCCGCCGCGGCAAATGCGCGTGGCCACCTACATGGTTCCGGCGGCATCGGGTGATGCAGAAGGAGGCGAATGCGCCGTGTTCTACTTCGGGAACGATCAGGGAGGGAGTATCGATGCGAACATAGAGCGGTGGGTTGCTCAGTTTGAAGAAGAAAACTCCACCGCCAAATAGTCCAAGCGCCTCATGGCAAAAAACACCAACGCCGCCTGAATGAACTGTGGGCGGCGTTTTTCGTTGATCACATGACGGAGCTCTTCAACCCGACAGCTTCTCCACTTTCGAAGCAAACTCAAAATCAAGGCCGCTGATCCCTCCGGTATCGTGCGTCGTCAAATCAATGATTACCTTGTTATACACGTTGAACCATTCCGGGTGATGGTTCATCGATTCGGCGATGAGAGCGACGCTTGTCATAAAGCCGAAAGCCTGCACGAAGTTCTTGAACTGGAATTCCTTGTGCAGCTTCGCGTTTTTAATGGACCAGCCCTTGAGGCTCGCGAGACTGCCGGCGATTTCACGCTCCGACAATTTCTTTCGCTCCGCCATTCGATCATCACCCCTTACATCTTTTCAAATGTCAGCATTTCTCTGCAGTCGGAAGCCATCGGACGAAGACCCTCGTTCGAAGTGTGAGCCCGGAGCTTTGTCGAGTCGCTCCGACGGGGGAGGTATACCTTGCCGATGAGGCTCATGCCGAGCTCTTTCATCACAGTTGTAACCTCAAACGGGAAATCGATTATCCCGAAGCTGCCGATGGAGGGCTCGACAATAACCGTGAGCCGTCCACGACTCTTGAGGATGCGGACTGCCTCCCGTGCAATACCTTTGAACTTCACCATCGATTCAACCTTTGCTGCTGAAGGAGAGAAATCGGATTCATCGCCGCGTGGATAGAAATCTGCAGGTGGATCGAGAAACACGTAATCCACCGTGTTGGATTGTTCCGGAATCCCGGTCTGCAGGATATTTGCGCGAACGATCCGGCTGTCGGATGGATCGACATCATACATCTTACAGGTGCGGTTGTTGAAGTAGGGGAGTGTTTCGATAATGTCGCCCGTTGTGCCACTCCCGGCCATCGGGTCAACCACAACGGCACCGGGTTCAGTATAATAGAAGAACGCGTTTGCCACAATTTGCCCCGGAAGTCTCCCTTTGTATCCAGACTTTCCGAACCTGGGATCCGGCACATCAAACGACCAGACATTCCGCTCTTTCAGATCAAAACCATATTTTGTCCGCTCATCCTCCCTGCGCGAAAACTCATCCTCGCGCACTTTTTTCTGCAGGTCGGAGATCGTCCACTTGTGGCTGATGGCCATTTTCTCGTATGCGTCACGCTTGCGGCTTTCGTCCACTTTGGTTGCCAACTCAAAATAAAAAATCTCAGGCAGCGGCCTTTTCTCAACGTCGGGATAGTACGTGTAGAACATCATGCACTGCTTCAGCATGTGGTACGGGAACTTGAACCCCGGCACGTCAGCCATCCGCTTGAGCACCTGCTCGCCGAAAATTCCCTCCTTCAAAGCCGCGGGGATGATTTTTTCAACGAGGAATTTTCCGAGGTCCCAATAGTTATCAGCGGAAAACGAATTCAGTTTCTCGATGAGAGGATCTAACGTCGAGGCTCGTCCTGATTTTGGCTTTGCGGTTGGGGCGGTTTTTGCCATAACAACTCCGAAGATTGGTGGTGAAGAATTACGGGGTGGTGGGGTCCCCTGCCAAAAATCCGGGGACTCACTCTGAATGATGACGTACTATAAGGGAAAAAAGTGAAGATTGCAAGGTTTCAGCGAGAAAATCTCCACGCCAAACCGAATCGAACACCCGCTCACTTCCATCGGTTACGAAAACACATACCTCATCAACTTTCGCTTTGCAACAGGAAGGATCGTCTCGGCGTACGGAAAATCTAAATCGGTCTCGCACGCATAGGTAGCCGGGTTCGGCATATCGTGGTATTTCTCTATCAGATCAAGCTTGATGGATTCAGGTGAATACTGGATATACGCCTGCTCCAGAGATTCAAGCAGGCTGGTCTTCAATGTCCGGAAGCGTTCTGTGGTGGACGTAAACAGCGCAACCTGGTAACGGAGAAGATGCAAACGAGACGCGGCGTTCTCCGGAACGAACCAGTATCCCTCTTCTCTGTACATCGGCATGATGCCGACATGTTCAATCTGGATCCGTTCATCGACAAACCTGTAGATTTCTGTCGCTTCATCAAGAATCTGCCGGATGTGGGGCATCGCCCATTCAATCAGTTCCGCTGCCCGCTGAACATCGGCTTCATTGCCCTTGAGCGGTTCGTACACAAGACGCCGGTTCTCGATATCGATGTCCTTCAGACGCTGGGGCAGCCTGCTCTGGATTTCGCTTTTGCGCTGCATGAAATCCTCAAGAACAGCAATGAGGTCGCTCAATTCAGCCAAGGCAGGATACAATCGGTTGTGGTGCAGTTCACTACGGAGGGTTTTCAAACCTTGGAGCACATGGTACTGCCTTACCTCAAAATCCTCGGTGCCGCTAACAAAAGTATCGAGACCCAGTCGGTTCATCGGTATTCCTTATGTTGTGGCTTCTGGTGGAAAGATATATAAATTATGCCAAAAAAGTCCAGAGTGAACTGATGGGCGTAACTCTTTTTGGAACACAGTCAACAGGAACCTCGAACATTGGGAGAGTGGATTTTGTCATGCAATTGTGACATCCGTTGAGTATATTTTTCCTGTCGGCTTGATTACTTTTGCCTGCAATGTGCGCCACTCACCGTGTGTCTGAATGAAGACTGACGATCAATCAATATTGCTTGACGATCCAAAAGAAGTGGATGTTGTTGCCATCGAGCGAGAGCTATCTCTGCTCTGGAAAGATGGAACCGGATCCGCTGGTGGAGGTGCGTCTGCACCTGAGGTTCGGGCATGCTCGCTGAATTTCATCGTGGTCACCGAAGACCGCTCTGAGGCCGAGGCAATCGCTGATCTCGTGGGCGAGGTGACTGTTGAGCATCCGAGCAGAATCTTTCTTGTTTCTGCAAAGCGGAGTTCCGCGACCACTTCCATGGAAGCATGGATTTCCGCCCGTTGTTCCTTGCCCGTGCCGGGCGGCAAGCAGGTCTGCTGTGAACAGATCACGCTTGTCGGACGAGGAACGGACACGCAGAAAATACCCAGCATCATTACATCTCTCCTTGTGCCGGACGTGCCGGTTGTCCTGCTATGGAAGGCAATCGTTGACAAGTCAGACACCATCCTTCAGGCGTTGGTTCACATCTGTGACCGGGCGTTGATTGACTCATCCGAAGATCTCGCTCCACAAGCCGCCCTTAGTGCGTGGGAAACTTTTATGCGACAGGAAAGGGATCATGCCACATTCGGTGATCTCGCCTGGACGCATCTCATCGAATTGCGTTCGCTGATCGCACAAACGTTTCAACCATTGAAGATCAGACAGCATCTTGCAACAATCGAGGCTGTGACCGTTACCTATTCTTCCACTCATCAGCCATGGCATTCCGGACTGAGCCAGGCGTTACTGTTGACAGGTTGGTTGGCCCTGAAGTTGGAATGGATTCTCATCCATCCGCTGCGGCAGTCTGGAGCGGGTGAGTATTCAGCGAAACTCCGTCTTGGTGATCAGGCCATTACAGTTTATCTGGTGCCAACCGCATCTGCTCCGGATTTTCCCGGTTGTATCGAGTCCGTTTCAATTCACTCCATCGGTGGACTTGACGTGATGCTGCAAACATTTGCCGATCGTGGCGAGATTCGAGTCAGCACACGTATTGGGGATGAGTCGCAGGAACGAGTAGCGCTCGTGAGAGACCAAACAGAGGCCCAGCTAACGTCGCGAGAGCTGGAAATGCTCGAGCGCGACACGCTGTATGAACAGAGCCTGGAAAAACTTGTCCAGATCCTCAAAGGCAAACCAGAATGAAGCACGCTCTTCACACATATCCCGGCCATAATGAACTTGTTCGTGCGGTTGCCGATGAGATTGTGGTTAGGATGACTTTGGCTGTCAGGGCTCGCGGGCTTGCGTCGCTTGTGCTCTCCGGTGGATCGACACCTCGCGGAGTGTATGAGTTGCTCGGTTCGGCCGGGTACCGGTCGCGCCTTGCGTGGGAGAAAGTTCATCTCTTCTGGGGTGACGAGCGGTGTGTGCCGCCATCATCCCCTGAAAGCAATTTCCGGATGGCAAATGAATCCCTGGTAGCAAAGATTTCAATCCCGGATGAGAACGTTCATCGTATTGCTGGAGAACAGTCGCCAACCGAAGCAGCCCGCGCCTACGAGATGGAGATTCGGAAATTCTTCTCGCTGGGGGCCGGCCAGCTTCCCACTTTTGACTTCATGCTTCTCGGTATCGGTGAAGACGGACATACGGCATCCTTAATTACGGGAACCACTGCTTTGCAGGTGAAGGATCGAATCGTCACAGAGGTATACGTTGGGAAGCTCGAGACTCATCGCATCACGATGACACTTCCGGCAATTAACAATTCAAGATGTATCGTCTTTATGGTTGAAGGAAAAAGCAAAGCCGGAATCTTACGAGACATTTTTGATGATGGAGACCATGCATATCCTGCTTGCCTTGTGCATCCTGCGGCCGGCGAGGTATGCTGGTTTATCGACCATGCAGCCGCGTCTGAATTGCAAACAATCAACCAGTCATGATTCTCGCCGGTGACATAGGCGGAACTAAAACAAATCTCACCTATTGTGAACTGCAGGGTGGAAGGTCCCACCTTCAAGTTCACGCAGAGCTATCCAGTCAACAGCATTGTTCGCTGAGGAACATCGTTGAGAAATATATCCATGAATGTGAAGAAGAAATCACCGCTGCAGCATTTGGAATTGCAGGCCCCGTGATCAACGGCCGTGAATGACTAGCGTGAGAATGAAATTCTTCGGGCCGGTGCGCGACATTCTAGCGCGTGATGAACTGCGGTGGGATGTTCCTCCTCCGGGTACGGGCGAATCGGCATTCGACTCTCTTGCGGCACAATACCCGGGACTGCACCCATGGAAGAAAAGTCTCCGGCTCGCCGTGAACCTTGAGTACGTCTCCCTCTCTCACACTCTTCGGACGGATGATGAGGTAAGTTTCATTCCGCCTGTAAGCGGAGGTTGACGGTGGTTTCCATCACGCAAACCCGCATTGACGTTGGTCGGATTCTTGCCGAGATTCAAACTGCTGAATCGGGGGCGATCGATGTGTTTATTGGTACAGTACGCAACCATTCGGCGGGGCGACGCATTCAACGGCTGGAGTATACGGCGTATGTTCCGATGGCAGAGAAACTGCTGGCACAGATCGAGCAGGAGATCAGGCAGAAATGGGATGTTCACAATGTGGTCATCGCGCACCGGGTCGGCAAGCTGGAAATCGGTGATGTCGCAGTGATAACGGCGGTATCATCGGCTCACCGCGAGGAAGCGTTCGCGGCATGCCGGTTCGCGATTGACAGAACCAAATCCATCGTGCCAATTTGGAAGAAAGAGTTTTCAGAAGGCGGTGAGGTATGGGTGGAGGGCCAATCCCCAGGTCATCTCATCCCGCATATCTCAGATCCGTAATCCCAGGCATTCCTATGTCCCTCGTCGATACATACGGGCGCGTTGTAACCAGCCTTCGCATCTCCGTTACGGACCGCTGCAATTTCCGATGCACGTATTGCATGCCGGAAAGCGGCATGCGATGGATGGAAAAGAATGAGTTGCTGACGTTTGAGGAGATTACGCGAGTAGTCCGGATTGTGGCAGGTCTCGGTGTCTCGAAGATTCGCTTGACCGGAGGCGAACCGTTGATGAGGAAGGAACTCTGGGAGCTTGTCCGCATGATTCGTGGTGTGGATGGAATCGAGGACATCGCGCTGACGAGCAATGGATTTTTCTTGAAGGAACAGGCGGCCCAACTCGTGGAGGCGGGACTCGACCGGATAAACATAAGCCTTGATTCGCTTGATTCTCAGGTCTTTGCAAAGATGGTCCGCCGCGATTATTTTGCGCGCGTGTGGGAAGGGATCGAAGAAGTTGAACATCTCGGTCTCAGTCCGATCAAGCTGAATGTGGTGCTGGTGCGAGGCGTGAACGATGGTGAGATCCTGAAGTTTGCAGAGCTTGCCCGCACACGACAGTTCATCGTTCGTTTCATCGAGTTCATGCCCATCGGAAGTGATGACGGCTGGAGTCTGGAAAAGGTGGTTCCAACTCAGGAAGTCATCGAAACAATGCAGGGCTACGCTTCCCTTGTTCCCGTTGAACAGGTCCATGAACGAGCAGCGGCGGAGCGATATGTTTTTGAGGATGGGAAAGGGGAAATCGGATTTATCAGTTCTGTCAGTGAGCCGTTTTGCTCATCGTGCAACCGTGTGCGTCTTACATCGGACGGCAAACTGAGAACCTGCTTGTTCTCACTTGATGAAACAGATCTCCGTTCTTTGCTGCGAGGGGGGGCGACTGACGGAGAGATTGCAGATGTTCTTATCGATGCTGTATGGAAGAAGGAAGAAGGCCATCTGATCAATCGTCCCGGCTTTGTGCGACCGGATCGAACGATGAGTCAGATTGGAGGATAAAGAAGGGAGACGGGAGAACGGAGGCGGGAGAAGGGAAGAATTGCTTATTGATCATTGATTATTGATGAATTGAATGGGACTATTTGATCGTTCACAGAAAATCGTGGGTGTAAACTCTTTTGGCAAGGAGAAACTTCCGCCAGGACAGACGGCAACGCATAAGTTCCCCGTGTTGACGGATGGCGAAGTACAGACAATTGACATCGCGGCATGGCGTTTTAAAGTGTGGGGACTTGTGGAGAAAGAGCTTGTTTGGACGTGGGATGATTTCATGAAATTTCCACAGACCACCATTAGAGCGGATTTCCATTGCGTAACGCGTTGGAGCAGGTTCGATGATGACTGGACCGGGGTGCTCTTCAAGGACTTGATCAAATACATCGGAGTTTTACCTGAGGCCATGCATGTGGTGCAGCATGCCTATGGTGGATACACGACAAACCTATCGCTTCGGGTCATGCTTGAGGAAGACGTCATGTTCGCACACTCCTTTAACGGGCAGCCGCTGCCCCGGGACCATGGCGGCCCGATGCGCGTGTTTACGCCGCGGCGCTACGCGTGGAAAGGGGCCAAGTGGGTCAACGGACTTGAGTTCCTCGCGGAAGACCGCCCGGGATACTGGGAGGTGAACGGTTACAGCAATACCGCGGATCCCTGGAAGGAAGAACGATACTGGTGAAGATCGGGAGAAGGGAGAATGGAGACGGGAGATGGGAACAATGATTAGCCAAGGAGGCAATAGTCTGTCCGGTCTCCGTTCTCCGGTGTCCAGTTTCCAATAAACCTCATTTCGATTATGTCGAGTCCCAAATTCACTGCACTTCAATTCACTCGCTACGCGCCTGAAGATCAGGCTCGCCGCGCACGTGAGTTTCTGGATCTGTGCCGGCGGCGCCGCACGGTGCGCGAGTTCTCCAACAGGCCGGTTTCGCGCGAGCTTATCGAGACGCTGATCGAAACTGCCGGCACCGCACCATCGGGAGCTAACAAGCAGCCGTGGAAGTTTGTCGTTGTCGATGATCCTGAGCTGAAGAGGAAAATCCGCATTGCTGCAGAAGCGGAAGAAAAGGAAAGCTACGAGCGCCGGATGCCACAGTCATGGCTGGAGGATCTGGCTCAGCTCGGCACTGATTGGCATAAGGAGTTCCTTGAGATTGCACCGTATCTTATCGTGGTGTTCAGGGAGAAGTATCGCATCGAGGAGGGTGTGCAGAAGAAAAATTATTACGTCGACGAATCCGTCGGCATCGCGTGTGGTTTCCTTCTTGCCGCAATCCATAACGCAGGGCTCGCATCCCTCACTCATACACCGAGCCCGATGAACTTTCTGCGCGAAATACTGCAGCGCCCGGCCAACGAAGCTCCCTTCCTCCTCATACCCGTGGGCTATCCATCTGAAGACGCACAGGTACCTGATATTGATCGCAAGCCTCTTGATCAAATCCTCATACACAATATCTCCCCAAAGGAATCCAACCGTTCCAAATGAAAAACCTGGTACCCGAGTTTTCCACCTTCCGATTGTTGCCATTTGAAAAAGTAGTGATTCTGTTTATATTAAGATAGAATTCAACGGACATCGATCCGTTCAGTGTTTCAATCAAGACTGCAGGGATATGCCAACATTAGCTGCCATTGACGTCGGAAGTAACGCCATACGCCTGATTATTGGCAATGTGAATGGTGATCGGAAGGTCTCCATCGTGGAAAGCCTTCGCGATCCCGTTCGCCTTGGGCAGGAGGTGTTTATCGATGGCTCGATCTCAGAGGAGACCATCGAGCGGGCAACGGAGGCATTCGGAAAGTTCCGCGATGCCATTCAGGCACACGGAGTGAAGTGGACGAAAGCCGTCGCGACGAGCGCAACACGTGAAGCTCTCAACAGAGAGATTTTCGTCGATAGGATTGCTCAGAAGACCGGCATTGAGATTTCCGTGATCAGTCCGGAAGAGGAAGCACGGCTGATCCATCTTGCCGTCGAAGAGAAAATCAGCTTGAAGAACAAGCTTGCATTGCTGGTGGATATCGGAGGGGGAAGTACAGAAATAACACTTGTCTCCGATGGGAATATTATCGCAACAGAGAGCTTCAAAATGGGTGCGGTGCGTCTGTTGCAGATCCTCGGGGAGAAAAAGAACGGTGAGCGGCAATTCAATCAGTTGGTTCGGGAATACGTTGACGCCACACAAAAGAGAATCAAAAAGGAAATCGGCAACGAGAAGATTGATCTGTTCATCGGCACCGGCGGCAACATTGAAACGTTAGGGGACCTGCGGAAGGAATTATTTGATAAGGATCGTGATTCCGTGCTGCCGGTCGACGAACTTGATGCGATAGTAAAAAAACTTCAAAGCTTGACGTTCGAAGAGCGTATCCAGCAACTTCGTTTGCGTCCGGATCGTGCGGACGTGATTGTGCCCGCTTCCATTGTGCTGCAAAAGGTGATCAAGCA
>CAYPVN010000063.1:5081-9568 GCA_964414155.1 uncultured Chitinophagales bacterium | reverse complement strand
CGCTCGGCCCTGGAGTCAGATGGCAACCTCTCGTTGCAGGAGTTGATTCAGAATATTGGTAAAGAACGCAATGAGGTAGACAATCAATATGCGGGAGAGGTGATGATCGGCTTGATGTTTGCGGCCAGCCTTGCCACGGAACGATCGGCATCCAGCTGGGTTTCCAGGCAAATACTTGCAGGCATGAAGGTGGAATTCGGCCGGCATCTGGCGGAACAAGGTGCTTCGGAAACACAACAGCGGGAATGGATTGCAATCGTGGGAAACCGTTTTCTTGCGTATAGGAAATGCCTTGAGGGGTACACCGGGTTTGAACCGCCGTGGAAACTAGGGCGACAGTTCTACTGGAACATTATTGGCCATGAGGAACACCTTGCCATGTCCATAAAAATTGCCACGCTCTTTCTCTTGGAGGCAAGAGATGAATGTCAGGAACTGCTAAACGAATACGGCCCCGTGTTAACCGCAAACAGTCCGGGTTAGACCGGTACATTTCTACCTAACCGGCCTTGTTCAACTGCTTCAGTGTTGCCAGTACCTCCTTCAGGTGGTTTTCGATAAGAAACTCATGATGCGCCGCCAGACGAATCACACCCTCTTTGTCGATCACATACGTTACCCTCTTCGGCAGATCGATCAATCCCCACAAACGTTCCACGCCGTACGCTTTGATAAGAGAATTTCCAGAATCGCTTAGCAGAGAGAACGGAAGTTGATTTGCCTCGATGAACTTCTCATGCGAGTCTTCATTATCACGACTTACTCCGAAAATCACCGCATCCAGCTCCAGTAGTTCTTTGTAATTATCCCGAAGAGAACATACCTGCGCCGTGCAGCCGGCCGTAAAATCTTTTGGGTAGAAAAACAGAACGACATGTTTCTTTCCCAAAAAGTTGTGGAGAGAAATAACGCTTCCAGAGCTTATCCGTGCCGTAAACTGAGGGGCCACGCTGCCCTTCTGCAATTCCCCCGAGCCTTCTTCAAGCAAAACCAGAACAAGTATCATGGTCAAACCGAGAAAGAGATATCTCTTTTTCATTTTACGATCTTAAGAGGAAACTCGCTTTCAGACCAAGGAGGAAAGCAATATGAGAAGCTGCTATTCGCTGTCGTAATTGAGGAGGGAAAAGATATCGTAGCTCCCGAGGTTCTTTCGTCCATTCATGAATGAGAGTTCGATCAAGAACGAAATGCCGACTATCGTTCCGCCAAGCTGCTCAACGAGTTTGCATGCTGCCCCCATCGTCCCTCCTGTTGCCAAAAGATCATCGTGTAACAACACTCGCTCTCCCCGGGCAAGCGCATCTTTGTGAATCTCGATTGCATCCGTGCCATACTCGAGCGCATAATCCTGTCTGAATGTCGGTGCCGGCAGCTTTCCTGGCTTTCGAATGGGCACAAAACCAACGCCCAACCTGTACGCAAGCACTGACCCCAGTATGAAGCCGCGAGATTCGATCCCAACAACCTTCTGAACCTGCGAACCCTTATATCGATCATACAGCATATCAACTGCCGACGAGAATGCTGTTGCATTCTTGAGCAATGTGGTTATGTCGCGAAAAATAATTCCTTTTTTGGGGAAGTCGGGGACGCTGCGGATTGTGGCGAGCAGGGATTCGTTCATGACGTGGCTACCACGGAATCTTTTCTTTGTTAAGGAATGCAGCGATTCCTTTTTTGCAATCCGTTGTCATGCGGGCAGCCGCATTCATATTGGAAGCAAAATCGAGAGCATCAAGGAGGTTCATCCCGTGGAGCTTCGAGAGCATCTCTTTGCACAATCCCATTGATGTGAGACTGTTGTTCGTAATCAGCTCATTGGAAAGACCGTTCACTGTTTCCTCCAACTGAGCGTGTGGAACAACCATACTTACCAGGCCGACTTCCTTTGCTTCACGCGCGTTCAGGGTGTTTCCTCGCAACACCAATTCACGCGCCTTTCCCTCCCCAATCCGCTTGATGAGAAAAACCAAGACAATGGCGGGGATGAAACCGATACGCACTTCGGTGTACCCGAACTTCGCTTGTTCTTCCGACGCAATAACGAAGTCGCAAACAGTCGCGAGGCCGCATCCGCCTGCAAGTGCCGGACCATTCACTGAGGCAATGATCGGCTTACGCAACTCGTAAACGAGGCGGAAGAGATGTGATAACTGTGTCGAGTCTTTACGGTTTTCTTCCAGGTCGAACCTAGAAACACGATCGAGGTATTCGAGATCTGCACCCGCGCAAAAAGAGGACCCTTCGCCGGAGAGAACGATAACCTTTACATCCTGATCTTTTGAGGCAGATGTGAACGCCGTGGCCAGCTCTTTGACCATGAGATCATCAAGAGCGTTTCGTTTGTCGGGACGGTTGAGTGTGATACGAGCGATCCGATCCCCGACTTCATAGGCGATTCTCGTAAAATCCATGGCACGAAAGTATGCATTCTCGCAGGCAAAAACAAGCTTGGCCTCCAAACAAGAAGCCGTTCGGGGATGGAACCGAACGGCTTGTTTGAGATCGCGGAATTGCGATTACACGTCGTAGTACAGACTGAATTCGTACGGATGAGGTCGGAGCGCCATCGGCTTCACCTCTTTGTCCATCTTGTAGCCGATCCACGTATTGATCACGTCTTCGGTGAAAACATCTCCGCGCAGAAGGAAGTCATGATCACGCTCGAGGGCTCGCAACGCTTCATCGAGTGAGCCCGGCGTTGAGGGTACGTTCTTCAATTCCTCCGGTTCGAGATCGTAAATATCCTTGTCGAGCGGCTCACCCGGATCAATCTTGTTCATGATTCCGTCGAGACCCGCAAGCATCAACGCAGAGAATCCAAGATAGGGATTGCAGGCCGGATCCGGACAACGGAACTCCAGCCTCTTCGCCTTCGGGCTCGTCGAATACATTGGAATGCGAACCGCGGCGCTGCGATTTCGCTGTGAATATGCCAGGTTCACCGGGGCTTCGAATCCCGGCACGAGGCGCTTGTAGGAATTCGTTGTCGGATTTGTGATCGCACAAAGTGCCGGGGCATGTTTGAGCAGACCGCCGATGTAATGGAGCGCAGTGTCACTAAGGTTGGCATAACCATTTCCATAGAACAGCGGCTTTCCATTCTTCCATAGACTTTGATGGACGTGCATTCCGGAGCCGTTGTCGGCAAAGATGGGCTTGGGCATGAACGTGACCGTCTTCCCTCTCAGCCGCGCCGTATTCTTGAGTACGTATTTGAATAAAAGCATCGCATCAGCGCTTTTCAAGAGCGGCGCAAACTTCAAATCAATTTCAGATTGTCCGGCTGTTGCAACCTCATGATGCTGCGCTTCAACATCCAGACCGACGGCAATCAAGTTCTGCGTCATTTCATTTCGTAAATCCTGCAGATGGTCCGTTGGCGGCACGGGAAAGTAACCCTCCTTGTACCGCGGTTTATACGCGAGGTTTGGCATTTCATCGCGGCCGGAGTTCCAGCGGCCTTCCACTGAATCAACATAGAAATAGCTGCTATGCTCATTGGTATCGAAACGTACATCATCAAGAATAAAAAACTCAGCCTCAGCACCGAAGTAGGCTGTATCGGCAATCCCTGTTGACTTCAGATATGCCTCCGCTTTTTGTGCGATGCTTCGGGGGCACCGTTCGTAGCGTTCCTTTGTGAGCGGGTCGTACACATCGCAAATCATGCTCAATGTTTTGACTTCGATGAACTGGTCGATAAACGCAGTGGTCGCGTCCGGGATGATGAGCATATCACTTTCGTTGATTGCTTTCCATCCCCGAATGCTCGAACCATCGAAGCCGAACCCTTCTTCGAAGGACGATTCCTTCAACTGTGTGACTGGAACCGAAAAGTGCTGCCACTGACCTGGGAAGTCCATGAATTTGAAATCAATCATCTTTACGCCGCTGTCTCTAATCACCTTAAAGACTTTGGCAATGTTGGCGTCTCCTTTTTTTGCCATGGGTGTTCCTTATTTGGTTATGAGTTGGTGGTTGATAATGAGATGCAAGTATCGTTACTCCAATGTCGATATTACTTCGGAACCTCAACCTTCAAGCGTGTTGTTTCTTTCGGGCTCGAAAGAACAAGATTTGTTTTTGTGCTGAGTACACCGGTCCATGCTTGAATCTTTGCAAGAAGCTTTTCCAGGGCTGCGGTGTTCGTTGTCCGGATTTTTAGCAGGTAACTCCCCTCACCGGTGATCGCGTGGCACTCTAATACTTCATCGATAGCCCTTGCGTGGTCAATGAACTGAGGGTAATGCTTCGATGTGTCTAGTGTGACGAAGATAAATGCGGTGATGTCCCTGCCAAGCTTTTTTGCATCCAAAACAACATGATATCCGGTAATGACCTGGTTTTCTTCCAACTTCCTGAGTCGGTCGCTGACAGATGGCAGGGAAAGGCCGACGGCTTCGGCAAGGTCGTTGCGCTTAGTCCTCCCATTCTTCTGGAGGATCTCCAGGATTTTTGCGTCGATATCGTCAAGCATGGAG
>CAYPVN010000063.1:0-4981 GCA_964414155.1 uncultured Chitinophagales bacterium | reverse complement strand
CCCATTCTTCTGGAGGATCTCCAGGATTTTTGCGTCGATATCGTCAAGCATGGAGGTAGAAGGCAAGAGTTATTACGGTTGAAGCCAGAGTAGTCCTTGATAAGTAAGGTTGTCGAGATTAATTGCCTGCAAATATAAGGTTTCGGAAAGGAGTTGTCAAGAGCTTTCTTGATCGAAGCAAAAATAAAAAGGGGGCTCTTGATAAGAGCCCCGTCATCATCAGCACTGTGGTTCTGATTACTTCTTCTGCCTGCCTGCCTCTCCGCTCAGCCGTAGCTGTTTGATGGCGTCCTTGATATCGTTGGACTTAAAAACATGACTGCCGGAAACCAGGACATTCGCGCCTGCCGAAACAACTTTTTCCGCAGTGATATTGTCTATTCCCCCATCCACTTCAAGAAACGCAGATGGGTTACGCTCTTTGATGATCGCTGCGGCTTGTTCCAACTTCGATACTGAGCCCGGGATAAACGCCTGACCACCGAAGCCCGGATTGACAGACATGATCAAGACAAGATCTACTTCGCGGATGATGTCTTTCAACAATGAAACAGAGGTCGCCGGATTAATGGACACCCCTGCCTTTGCGCCCAGCTCCTTGATATGACGTATTACCGTGTTGAGGTGCGTGCATGCTTCGTAGTGTACAGTGATGATGTCAGCGCCGGCCGAACGAAAACTCTCGATATACTTCTCCGCATTCTCAATCATGAGATGCGTGTCGAAGGGAAGCTTGGTCGTCTTGCGAATTGACTTGATGAGCGGCGGACCAAAGGTGATATTCGGAACAAAGTGTCCATCCATCACATCAAGATGAAGCCAATCTGCTCCTCCCTCTTCTGCAAGTGCGATCTGGCCACGGAGATCCGAGAAGTCTGCCGATAACAATGATGGAGCTATCTTGATCATAGTTTGACGTGATGAAAGTGGAAGTTCATTCCCGCTCGTTCCCCGGCTTGCCTGCTTTCACAACAAACAAGTCAACAGCCTGGCTATCCGAAACCGACTCACCGCTCCGGGGAAACTGATCGACAATCGTGCTCGGCAGGAGGTCGTAACTGACTTGATACGTAATGTTGCCCAATCTCAAACCGGCTTTTGCCAGAATCCGTTGTGCCTCCGAGATAGTTTTTCCAAGCAGCTGTGGAACCACCGTTTCTGCGCGGGCTTTGCCACGACTGACCGTAACTGCCACCATTGACCCCTTCGGTATCTTCTTTCCTGCCGGGACAGTTTGATCAATGATTGTGTTCTCAGGGTACGATTCGGATGTGGCGTACGTAATTTTGCCGAATATCAAACCGGTGCGCTCAAGTGCAAATTTCGCATCACGCTCTGACCGACCACGCAACGCCGGCACAACCACAACTGCTTCACCCCCGCTGATAGTCAGATAAACTCGCCTGCCATGCTTGACTACGGCGTTAGCCTCTGGGTTCTGCGCAACCACGGTTCCAATCGGCATCCGGGGATCCATGCGAGTGTCCGCCTGCACAGGCTCGAACCCAATTGAATCCAGGACCGCTCGTGCCCGTTCCAACGAAACCCCAATGACTTTGGGAACGTTCACCGTTTGCCCTCGATTGACATAGGCAGGTAATAACACATAATTGAGCAGGACAAATAGACCAATCACGCACAGCGCCACTACCAGGGCTGGCTTCTTCTTGAGTATCAGGCCAACGATTTTCTTGCGTGCCATTTATTCCAATTCTACAACCAATTCACGGATGAGAATATACGGAAACACCTTCAGAGGCACAAATCTAAATTCGACCTTAGTCCCCCCACGCTAACCCTTGTACCAGCACAAAAGACAACTCGTTCCCGTCAACACAAAAAGATGACAGGTGGAATTTTTTGTGACTTGCTTGCGTTGTACCCGTTGATTGGGTTTATTTTAGGACAACGCAATGCGAAATGTGGGGAGGAAGTAGTAATGAACACTCTTGTACAAGATTCAGTTTGATAAAATACGAGACTATGAATTTTACACCGCAGACAGGTTTTGTAATGTTTCGAATTGTAATTCCTACGTTAATCTTTCTGATTCAAATCTTCTTGTACACAAAAGCACGACGATGGCTTCTGGAAAAATATCCTGAGAAGAAAATCCTCCGCTACCTTGTAACGGGTATTTTCCTCTGTTACAATACGGCCCTAGCCTATGTGGCGATACAGCGGCCGCGCCTGCTTGATACCCCTGATTGGTTCATCTATTTTGGGGCGTACCCGTTCTATGTTTGGCACGGGGCCACTCTTTTTGTCGGCTTAGTCCTTCTTATCAGTTGGGTAATAAAGCTGCCATTCAGAACAATACTTGGCGTTTCGCGCCTCATCCCCCCTGCCCGAACAAAGCTTGCCCAATGGGAATCGAAGGAATCATTCCAGCAGTTCAACAACTCGCGGCGAATGTTCCTGCGCCGGGGAGTCTACGGGTTGACGGCTGTGTCATTCTCCGGAACAGCGTATGGCGTCTTTCTTGAAAAACATTCACACGAAGTGAACGATGTCGAATTTCCCATCCGAAACCTGCACCCATCCCTTGACGGATTCACGATAAGCCTGATAAGCGACATTCACTCCAGCGTGTTCATGACAAAGGATGACATGGATCGCTACGTGGATTTGGTAAATGAGATTGGCTCAGATCTGATTGTGGTCCCCGGCGATTTTGTCAACAGTAATCTTGAAGAGGTCTATCCATTCGCCGAGGCGTTCAGCAACTTGCGCGCACGATACGGCGCATTCGGTGTAATGGGAAACCACGATTATTACAACAGCAACCCAGCCCTTGTCGCGAAAGAGGTGGATGCATGCGGCGTAAAATTGTTGCGGAATGACAGGACCGTCATCGAGAAGGGAGGCGGAACTTTCTACCTTCTCGGTATCGACGACGTGGGTCGTCCCCAACAAGCTGAAGCCGCAATGGACGTGAGCATTGGGCAAGGCACACTGGACATCCCCCGGATTCTCCTCTGTCACCGGCCCTACTTCCTGCCGCAGGCCTCAGCGCGCAATATCGATCTGGTATTAAGCGGACACACACACGGAGGACAGATCGTCCTTGCACAATTCGGTGATGTCGTTATTGCTCCTGCCTCACTCGCATCCCGATACGTTTGGGGAAAGTACAACTACGGCAACACACAAATGTATATCTCTCGCGGCATTGGGACAGTCGGCCTGCCCATCAGAATCAACTGCCCGCCGGAAATCACGAAGATCAGGCTAAGAACTGCCTGAGAGGAGTCTCTACATGCTGGCAATCCGTAATCCTTTCATTGGGGGAACCTCTCAGGAAACCTAGAATCTAATTGCATTTCTGTCGCCCTTTGGATATATTCTCTCCAACTTCTTTCATGCAATTGATGGACTATAAAAAGCTCGTCAAGCACGCACAAGCCGCACGCAAACGCTCGCATTCCCCTTACTCTCGCTTTCGAGTTGGAGCAGCGCTCCTTACAAGAAAAGGCAAGATATTTACCGGTTGCAATATCGAAGTGAGCTCATTTGGTCTCACCATATGTGCCGAGCGGACAGCCATCTTCAAAGCCATCTCGGAGGGTGAAAAGAGATTTGCTGCCATTGCCATTGCCACAGACGAGGATAGTTTCACCACGCCTTGCGGTGCTTGCCGGCAAGTCTTGATGGATCTCGCAGGCAATATTGACTTTGTCATGAGCAAGAAGAATGGCGAGGTCAGAGTGATGAAAATGAGTGAGCTCATCCCCTTCCCCTTCGGTCCCAAGAACCTTCTCAAGGATTAGCGCCTCGTTATGACCGTACCTACAATTCATGACTCGCCCAGGAATACCGGATGGATCGAGGTCATAGCAGGCTGCATGTTCAGCGGAAAGACTGAAGAGCTTATCCGACGCATTCGGAGAGCGGAAATTGCGAAGCAGAAGGTGGCGATCTTCAAGCCGAAGCTCGATAACCGGTACAGCTCCGACCACATTGTGTCGCATAGCGATTCAAAGCTCCTCTCCACCTCAGTTGAGCGATCAAACGAAATCCTATCACTTGTCAGTGATGCTCAGGTCGTCGGAATTGACGAGGGACAGTTCTTCGACATGGAGATTCTTAACGTGGTCGACCTTCTGGCCAATCAGGGAAAACGGGTGATTATAGCGGGACTTGATCAGGACTATCGTGGTAAACCATTTGAGCCGATGCCACAACTTCTTGCCATCGCAGAGTATATCACGAAAACACTGGCAATCTGTGTTGTCTGCGGGAATCCTGCCGATAGGACTCAAAGAACGACATTAGCGAGCGAACGTGTCCTCGTAGGCGCGAAGGATTCTTATGAGGCACGGTGCAGACGCTGCTTCGAGCCACCACAACCTTAGCCATTCTCACCACATAGAGATCACCACAAATGACGATCGCATCTTTTCTCAACGGCCTGTTTGGCTTGTTCGTACTTATTGGGATTGCGTTCTTATTTTCCAATAACAAGCGACACATCAATTGGCGACTTGTTGGCTCTGGGTTCGCCCTGCAGATCATCTTCGCAATCTTGATGCTAAAAGGAACAGACCTCGCCGGAACGTTTGCTCCGTTTGGCTGGCCGAAACTTCTGTTTGAAGAGATCAGTACCGGCTTCGTGGTCGTTCTCGGTTTTACAACCAAAGGTGCCGAGTTTATTTTCGGCGATCTCGCCATTGGCCAGGGGAACCCAAAGAGCCTGGGGTTCTTTTTCGCATTTCAAGTATTGCCGACTATCATCTTCTTCGCCTCTTTGATGTCTCTCTTGTACTACCTTGGAGTGATGCAGCGTATTGTGCAGGCAATGGCTTGGGTTATGGCGCGAGTCATGGGTACGAGCGGTGCCGAGTCGCTCTCGAATACAGCAAATATCTTCGTTGGTCAGACCGAAGCTCCTCTGATGATCAGACCATTCCTCGCAGGTCTTACCAAGTCGGAGCTTCTTACAATCATGGTTGGCGGTATGTGCACTATTGCCGGAGGAGTC
>CAYPVN010000062.1:7196-9679 GCA_964414155.1 uncultured Chitinophagales bacterium | reverse complement strand
AAGGTCCGCAACTATGAAATTGACTGGCAGGGGATTGTGCACAATGCGGTTTACCTTTACTACTTTGAGATCGGTAGGATTGAGTATCTTAAGTATCTTGGCGTTACAATCGATCTCAATTCAATTCAGCACGATACGAAAGTTGTCGTCGCCCGGAACGAAATTGATTACCGATCCCCGGCCCGGTTCGGAGACTTGATTGATGTGTATACAAGAATATCCTTCATCAGAAATACGAGCTTTGCATTCGAAGGTATATTGGAAGATGCCTTAACAAAGCGGAGGATTGCGGAAAACCTGTCGATTCATGTTTGGATTGACGATCGAACAAACGATCCGATAAGGGTTAAAGACGACTTCCGCTCGCGGGTACAGAAATTTGAAGGTGAGAACGTGTTGATCACAAAACCAACGCTCATTGTATGACCTTTTGGGTGTGACCTCATGTATCTCCAATAAATTCAGCTGTTTATAAAAAAAGCTTGCTTTTAGCCTGGCATATCTCTACCTTGGTACCAGTTTGCTGTGGCCCGTAAGGGCTATTTTTATTTGGGACAGCAGTTTTTGCCCCGGTATTCCTGCGGTTTTTCATGGTCAATAACCAAATGCATGATTTTATTGGAGAGTGCGTCTCCAGGCGTGGCGCCTCTCTCATCGACCTCGTTCAACGAGGTCATGCAGGGACCTTGCATCTTGAGGCTTTCATCGACAACGAGGCTGGGATTACCACTGAATTCTGTGCAGACGTAAGTCGTGACATAACTCTGTTAATCGATGAGAAGAGCCTGATTGGTGGTGCGTATCACCTGACAGTTTCGTCTCCGGGGATCGATCGTTCGCTGAAATTCCCGTGGCAGTTTAAGAAGCACGTCGGTCGGGAATTGAAGGTCCGATGGAGAGAGGATGGAAATGTGATGGAGTCGGAGGGGAAGCTTCTTTCTGTCGACGACGCATCTCTTCTGCTCTCGGCAAGATCCTCCAACGAGGATGTGCGCATAGGGTTTGGTTCGATCGAGATTGCAAAAGTAAAAGTTCCGTGGTAGGAATGTGTTCATTTTTTGGAGGTGGCGATGAATTCTGAGATTGTCGAATCATTCTCTCAGATGGTTCGGGAAAAAGGTATCGATAAGGATATCCTCGTCGGGATCGTGGAAGATGTGTTTTCGATGATGGTGCGAAAGAAGTACGGCCAGGATGCCAAATTCAGTGTCGTCGTGAATATGGAGAAGGGGGACATTGAAATATTCGTCGAGCGTGAAGTGGTGGAGACGGTCGAGAATCCGATAACGCAGATCGATGTTCAGCAGGCGAAGGAACTGTCCGGCGAAGATCTCGAGGTTGGCGACGACTACGTGGAGATTGTCCCGCTCGTAACGTTCGGCCGCCGTCTGGTGATAAGCGCAAAGCAAAATTTGAATCAGCGGATCAAAGAGATTGAGCGGGAGATAATATTCAACGAGTACAGCAACACGCTCGGAGACATTGTTGTTGGCGAGATCTATCAAATCCGGAGGAACGAGATTCTCATCAACCATAACCGAAATGAGTTGTTGTTGCCGAAGAGCGAGCAGATTTTCAAGGAACGATACAAGAAAGGGGACACCATCCGTGCCATCATCAAAGAGGTGCGCAGGAATTCAGGCAGTCCCATGGTGATTGTCTCCCGTGCCGATTCGAAGTTCCTATCCAAGCTGTTTGAGATGGAAATCCCCGAAATTTACGACGGCATCATCGAGATCAAACAGATTGCGCGAGAGCCGGGAGAACGCGCCAAGGTGGCCGTCGAGTCGCACGATGACCGTATCGACGCCGTTGGGGCATGCGTCGGCATGAAAGGCGTCCGCATCCACACCATTGTCCGGGAACTCAACAACGAGAATATCGATGTTATCAACTATTCGGAGCAACCCGAGGTCTTCATTCAACGTTCTCTTGCACCTGCGAAATTGAAGAGTGTCCAGGTGAACCGCGAAACGAAAACCGCGGAGGTCCTTGTCGGCGTGGATCAGGTGTCACTGGCAATCGGCCGCAACGGACAGAATATTCGCCTCGCGTCCAAACTGACCGGGTACGAAATCAACCTCATCAAAGAGGGTGCAGAAGACGAGTACGATATTGAGCTGGTGGATTTCAAGGAAGAACTGGGAGATGAGCTCTACTTCAAACTCATTGAGGCGGGACTTGAGACTGCAAAGGATATTATCAACGCGAAGTCGGATACATTGCTTGCGATTGAGGGTCTCGACGAGGAGAAGATCAAAAACCTTCGGGAACTCATGAGACGGGATCTTGAAGAAGCTGAAGTCGAAGATGAAGAGGAGGAAGAAGAGACCAAGGAAGGGGAAGTAGAGGAGGTCGTTGAAGCGGAAGCAGAAGTCTCAACAGAAAAAGCTGAGGAGCCCAAGGATAATTCAGAGACAGGTAACACGGACGCCGGGACGGAGGAGGCAAAACCTGCTTCGGAGGAAACGGAACAGAAATCG
>CAYPVN010000062.1:0-7096 GCA_964414155.1 uncultured Chitinophagales bacterium | reverse complement strand
GGATTGAAATGGCTGAGACGGTAGAAAAAAAGAAAAAACTTTATAAGCTGGCAACCGAGCTGAACCTTTCCCATGAGACCCTCATTGAGTTTCTCAAGAAGAAGGGTCACGAGGTGAAGAGTCACATGTCGGCGGTGGACGACGACATGATGAGGGACATCCTTGTCCATTTCAAAAAAGAAAAGGATGTTGCCGAAAAGCATCACCGGAAGATTCAGGAGATTCGGGAGACCAAGAAAAGAACCGAGAAAAAAGTAGAAGAGCATGTTGAAGAAGCCCCTTCACCGGTGCAGGTTCAGGAGGCCGTATCCAAACAGGTGCCTGTTGAACCCGGGCAACAAGTTGTGGAACTGGCTGTAGCTGGGAGTGTCCTCGAACCAGTTGAAGCAGCTGACGAAGAGCCAGCCGTTGTTGAAGAAGGTGAGCTGAAAGAGGCCGTGGCTGAATCTGACTCGCCTCTTGAGAAAGAACGACGGGCAAAGGTCGGCCTCACTATCAAAGGAAGAATCGAACTTGCGCCAAAACGAGCGGCCGCGAAGAAGGCGGTAGAAGAAGCCGCGAAGGGAAGCGTAGTTGTAGCCCCACCGGAATCTGAGGATGCGCACAGGAAAAAGAAAAAGAAGAAAAAGGTCAAGGAAGAGGCAGTCGAGACCAAGGTTGGTGAGGTTGACGATCTCGAGCGAAAGAAGAAAAAGAAGAAGAAGCTTCGCCACAAGGAAATTGACCAAGCTGAAGTCAAGGATGCCATCCGGAGAACGTTTGCGGCGATGGACGATACGGCCGTTAGCGGCAGAGCGATTCTGAAGAAACGAAAGCGGAAGGAGCGGGAGGAGGAGGAACTTCGAATTCAGGAGGAAGCGCAGAAAGAAGAAGGAAAGCTGCGCGTAACGGAGTTCTTGTCGGTGAATGATCTGGCGAATTTGATGCATGTGAATGTGTCCGACGTGATCGTGAAGTGTATGGAACTCGGCATGATGGTCTCTATCAACCAGCGTCTTGATAAAGACACGATTACGCTTGTTGCAGATGAATTTGGTTTTGAAATCAGTTTCTATAGCGGTGTCACCGAAGAGGAAGTGCTCGAAGACATTGCTGATCCGCTCGAATCATTGGCCCGACGCCCGCCAGTCGTGACAATCATGGGACATGTTGATCACGGGAAGACATCACTTCTTGACTACATCCGAAGATCGAACGTGGTTGCGGGAGAGGCAGGTGGCATCACCCAGCATATTGGCGCGTATGAAGTCACGACCAGCTCGGGCAATCAAATCACCTTCCTTGATACCCCCGGCCATGAGGCGTTTACAGCGATGCGTGCACGGGGAGCGCAAATTACGGATATCGTTGTTCTCGTTGTCGCTGCTGATGATAGCGTGATGCCTCAAACTCTTGAAGCCATCAGCCATGCCCAGGCAGCGAATGTTCCCATCATCATCGCAATGAACAAGGTCGACAAAGCGGACGCAACCCCTGAAAAGATACGTCAACAGCTTTCGGAGAAGAACATCCTTGTTGAAGAATGGGGTGGCAAATATCAGAGTGTGGAGCTTTCCGCGCGTACAGGCAAGAACGTCGATCTGCTTCTTGAAAAGCTGGCCCTCGAAGCAGAGGTCCTCGATCTGAAAGCCAATCCCAACAGATCTGCACGCGGAACAATTGTCGAGGCGCAACTTGACAAGGGCAAAGGGATTTCGGCAACCGTTCTGGTGCAGAAAGGCACATTGCGCATTGGCGATCCATTCCTCGCAGGCATTTACAGTGGGAAGGTGCGCGCAATGTTTGATGAGCGCGGCAAACGAATAGAGGCAGCCGGTCCCTCCACACCGGTTCTCTTGACCGGCCTTGACGGGTTCCCACAGGCAGGTGATACGTTTGTTGTGATGGATTCCGATCGTGCTGCCCGCGACATTAGCGTGAAACGACAACAGCTCAAGCGGGAACAGGATTTCCGCCAGATCAGGCTGACAACGCTCGACGACATTTCCCAGCAAATCAAGGAAGGTCAGGTCAAGGAGCTGGCCGTTATCGTCAAGGGTGACGTTGACGGTTCTGTGGAGGCGCTTTCCGATTCTCTGATGAAAACCGAGCACAAGGAAGTAAAATTGAAAGTAATCCATAGCGGCGTCGGTACCATCTCCGAATCGGATATCATTCTTGCTGCAGCCTCCGGTGCAGTGATCATCGGATTCCGTGTACGACCAAATTTAAATGCCCGCCGTCTTGCCGAGAAAGAGAAGGTGGACATCCGGACGTACACTATCATCTATGATGCGATCAATGATATCCATAAGGCTTTGGAAGGATTACTTGCCCCCGAGAAGAAGGAAGAAATCATGGGGACTGCCGATGTGCGCGAGGTGTTCAAGGTTCCAAAAGCCGGGAACGTCGCAGGCTGCTATGTGCAGGACGGCAAGATTATGCGGAGCAACAGGGTGAGGCTGGTGCGTGATGGTATCCAGGTATACGAAGGAAGCATTAGCTCCTTGCGACGGTTCAAGGACGATGTGCGAGAGGTGGAGGCCGGATTTGAATGTGGCATCGGCCTCGAGAACTTTAACGACGTCAAAACCGGTGACAGCATCGAGGCGTTCCGCATTGTGGAATCGAAGCGAAAGTTGCAGGTAGGTGCATGATGCGCGGAGCAACCATTGCGTGCATCACTGTTTCAGGAGAGTGAGATGTCAATCAGAACGGAACGTGTTGCCTCGCTTATTAAGGAGGAGATCGGCGCCATTATGACCCGGGAATTCAGCGACCCGTCATTCGGATTTATCACTGTGACCGATGTGAAAATGACCCCTGACTTGAAAATTGCCAAAGTTGCGTTCAGTGTTTTTGGCAATGCCGACTTGCGGACGAAGACCATGAAGATGCTGGAGGAACAAAAACCCTACATCCGCGGCCTCGTGGGATCGCACATGAGCTTGAAGTTTACGCCCGCGTTACAGTTCTATCTTGATGATACGCTCGAACATGTCGATCGCATCAACATGTTGCTCAAGCAGATTCATACCGACGACAAGAGAACCGACGATGCTTCTCGATCGTGAGCTGCACATAGCGGAAGGAGAGATGTTCCTTGTGCGCAAGCCGAAAGGATGGACATCCTTCGATGTTGTGAACAAGATACGATGCATTTTTCACGTCCAGAAGGTGGGTCACGCCGGAACGCTCGATCCAATGGCAACCGGATTATTGATCGTTTGTACCGGAAAGAAAACGAAGGAGATCGATCAGTACGTCGGTCTTGAAAAGGAGTACAACGCGCGAATGATCCTCGGGGCCCGAACTGCGAGTTACGACGCTGAGACACCTGTGCTCGAGCGACGAACAACGGAGGATGTCACTGAGAAAACAGTCCTCAGCGTATTACAGTCTTTCGTTGGCTATCAAACCCAGCTTCCGCCCATGTGGTCGGCTCTGAAGATTGGCGGGAAGAGATTGTATAAGTATGCCCGCAAGGGCCAGGAAGTTGGGCGAAAACCGCGTGAGATTTTCATTAAATCGATTCAGCCACTGACGATTGCGATTCCCGAAGTGACCTTCAATACTGTGTGCGGCAAAGGAACCTATGTCCGGACTTTGGTTGATGATGCCGGCAAACAAATCGGATGTGGCGCGTATCTCAGTGAACTGGAACGTGTTCGTCTTGGTGAATTCAGGTTGTCGGATGCACTAACCATCGAGGATCTCATTGAGTATCGCAATCAAGCAAGCCGCGAAGTATGAAGATCGTTCGTTCGATTCACGACATCAAAGGTGATGTCAATTCTGTCGTAACTGTTGGCACGTTTGACGGGGTTCATCTGGCTCATCAAGAGATCGCGCGCGAAGTCGTCCATCGAGCCCGGATGAAAGAGGGGAGAAGCGTCGTTGTTACCTTCGACCCACATCCCAAAGAAGTGGTCGGCAAGAAAGGGACCCCTGTTCAGCTCCTCTCAACCATTGACGAGCGATGCGAGTTGTTGAGTGGGTTGAGTATCGATCTCCTCTACATCATAAACTTTACGTATGCCTTCTCCCGTCTCTCATCGAGAGAGTTCTACGAAGAAGAGATCGTGAAGGGCTTGGGCGTGAGTGAAGTGGTAGTCGGCTACGACCATATGTTCGGTCGCGATCGGGAAGCCGGAATTGAGAAGCTTGTGAAGATGGGGCAGGAGTTTAATTTTTCGGTCTTCGCGGTTCATCCATATAAAGTCGATGGGGAAACTGTCAGCAGCACTCTGATTCGCAATCTCCTGAAGGCGGGGAACATCGAGTCTGCACAGAAGTATCTCGGATACCCGTATTTGCTCACGGGGGCAGTTGTGCATGGCGACGGCAGAGGGAAAACCATCGGCTATCCTACTGCAAACATCGAACCTGCTTCAATGAAGAAGGTTATTCCCGGCAACGGGGTGTATTTTGTCGGAGTGCGGTGGTCGGGCAGGCAGTATTTCGGTATGATGAACATCGGAACGAGACCTACAATCACGGAAGTGGGTGAGCGAACGATTGAAGTGAACATTTTTGATCTTGATGCGGACCTCTATGGAGAGACTCTCACTGTGACCTTCCTGAGAAGATTGCGTAATGAGCTGAAATTTTCCACCATTGCAGAGTTGGTTGAGCAGATCGGCAGGGACAAGGAAGATTGTTTGAGGTATATTGCAGAGTATGCAACGAAATCGTAATTCCATAAACATCACGTTACATGAAGGAGCAGTGCAATGGCTTTAACAAAGGAGACGAAAGCAGAGATTGTGAAAAAGCACGGCAAAGATCAGAAAGATACGGGCACGCCGGAGGTACAGATCGCGCTTCTCACGGCTCGGATCAATGATCTCTCTCCCCATTTCGACAAGTCCCCGAAGGATCATCACTCAAGAGTCGGTCTTCTGCGGATGGTTGGAAGGAGACGTCGTTTGCTGGATTATCTTCAGGAAAAGAATATCGAACGTTACAGAAAAATCATTGCTGATCTTCAGATTAGAAAATAGGGCGGTGAAATGAGCGCGATGAGCGTTACATAAGCCGATTGCAGTTTCAGTTTTCAGAGAAAGCAGAGACGTATGATGGTAACAAAAGAAATGAATGTGGGTGGGAAGGTATTCTCACTCGAAACAGGCAGGTTTGCCAAGCAAGCCGATGGGGGAGTAATGGCCCGCTTCGGCGATACAATGGTCCTTGCAACAGTTGTTGCTGCGAAAGAACCAAAGGTGGGATTGGATTATTTCCCTTTGCAGGTTGAGTACCGCGAAAAAGCCGCCTCGGCGGGCAAGATTCCGGGAGGCTTTTTTAAACGAGAGGCACGACCATCAGAAAAGGAGATCCTCTCGGCACGTCTGATCGACCGGCCGATTCGCCCGATGTTCCCGAAGTGGTTCCGCTGTGAGACGCAGGTGATCGTAACAGTGTACTCCTCCGATCAGGAACATGATGGTGATGTGCTTGGCGCTGTCGCAGCCTCTGCAGCGCTGACGATTTCGGACATTCCTTTTGAGGGTCCGATTGCCGAAGTGCGCGTGGGTCGCATAGATGGAAAGTTTGTCATCAACCCCACCTTTTCCCAGCTTCCTTCGAGCGACATGGATGTGACTGTCGCCGGGACCGACGATTCGATTGTTATGGTGGAGGGAGAGGCGAGAGAAATTTCCGAGAAGGATATGCTTGATGCTCTGGAGTTTGCCCATGGATTCATCAAGCAAATGTGTGCGCTGCAAATGGAGCTTGCGAAGGAGGCGGGAAAATCCAAACGGCCCGCACCAGCCCTGGATACAAATAGCGATCTGAGGAATGATGTCCAGGCAATTGCGGCTGACAAAATTCGCACGCTTGCCAATACGCCGATGCTGAAGGAAGAGCGCGCAAGCCAGACCGCCGCCATCTATGAAGGAACAAAGGCAGTCCTTGCCGAAAAGTATCCGGATATGGCAAAGGATATCGAGGAGATTCTTCACGACCTGGAATATGTGGGAATGCGTGAGATGATCCTCAGCAAGGGCAAGCGTCTCGATGGTCGCGGTCTGACAGACATTCGTCAGATTAGCATTGAGGTGGGGCTCCTGCCAAGAACACATGGTTCTGCGTTGTTCCAGCGCGGGGAAACCCAAAGCTTGACCACACTGACGCTGGGAACGAAACTCGACGAGCAGATCATTGATGGCCTGCTGCCCGATTCAACGAAACGATTCATGCTACACTACAACTTCCCGCCATTTTCAGTCGGCGAAGTCGGGAGACTCGGTGGGGTTGGCCGCCGCGAGGTTGGCCACGGTAACCTTGCAGAACGTTCCATTAAGAACATAATGGCTCCGGAGAACGAGTTCCCCTATACCGTGCGCATCGTCTCGGATATTCTGGAATCGAACGGCTCCTCATCCATGGCAACGGTTTGTGCAGCAACGCTTGCGCTTCTCGATGGGGGTGCGCCGCTCAAGAAATCTGTGGCGGGCATTGCAATGGGACTTGTCAAGGAGGGAGAACGCACTGCGATTCTGAGCGACATTCTCGGGAACGAGGATCATTTGGGTGATATGGATTTCAAAGTTGCCGGGACACCGGATGGCATAACAGCTTTCCAGATGGATATCAAGATACGGGGGATTTCGCTCGAGATCATGAAGGGTGCACTGGAGCAAGCCCGTGTCGGCCGAATGCACATACTCGGAAAAATGGCTGAAGTACTCTCCACACCTCGCGGCGATCTTTCATCATTCGCTCCACGATTGACAACACTGAAAATTCCCATTGATCTGATCGGCGCGGTCATTGGACCTGGTGGCAAGAACATCCGGCAGATTGTCAAGGATAGCGGTGCGGAAGTGAACATCGAAGACGATGGGACAATTGTCGTGGCTGCAACCTCGAAAGAGTCGGCGGACAAAGCCATCAAGGCAATTAATAAGATTACCGAACTACCGGAGGTGGGCAAAATCTATCACGCCACAGTCAAGAAGGTGATGGACTTCGGCGCGTTTGTGGAATTCCTTCCCGGCAAGGAAGGTCTCGTCCATGTGTCACAGCTTGATGTGAAGCGAGTGAACAAACCATCGGATGTGGTGAAGGTGGGTGACCAGTTCGACGTGAAGATCACTGAGAAGGACGATCAGGG
>CAYPVN010000061.1:0-9844 GCA_964414155.1 uncultured Chitinophagales bacterium | reverse complement strand
GCCCCGTTTGTTGCAGGAACTTCACGTGAGGACGTCCGGCTGCTCAGTCAGGATATCCGTTTTATCAAAGTGGCGAACGCAGAGCTTCATCGTGAAGGGGAGGTTCCGTACGCGGGCACGGTGTTCCTGGCGCTCCTTGCACTTCCCTTGATGGGTCTGGCTGGTGTTTTTGTTTATGCCCGCCAGCGCAAAGCGATTATATTGGATGCCTCGGGATATCGTAACCGGCGCGCGATGAAAGTGGCACAACGCGGGTTGAAGCAGGCAGAGCACATGTTGAAGAAGGGCGTCGCTGCTGACTCAGCGCAGAAGCTGGCATTTTACTCAGAGGTTTCCCGGGCGGTCTGGAAGTATCTTGGCGACAAATTGAACATCCAGCAGGCGGAGCTTTCAATTGAGAATGCACTGACGGAGCTTACAAGACGCAATGTCAATGGCGAGATTTCAGAAACCCTCCGTTCCCTCCTGGAGTCCTGCGACATGGCCCGCTTTGCGCCGACAAGCCTTTCGGCCGAAGCTATGAAGAAAACCTATGACGAAGCCCGGGACATTATCGTATCGTTGGAAAGAACCCTTAAGTCAAAATGAAAACCTGTGCTTTCATTGTTCTCGCCCTGCTGAATGTCTACTGCGTGTACGCCCAGAGTCCGGCTCAGGTTTTCGAGCAGGCAAATCAACTCTACCAGCAAGGGAAATTCGCCGCGGCCGCTGAGGCGTATGAGGTGATTCTCCACAATGGTTACGCAGGGGCTGAACTCTATTATAATCTTGGCAACGCATACTATAAAGGTGGCAACGTTGCTAGGGCAATTCTGAGCTACGAGCGCGCATGCAAGCTTAATTCCAACGACGACGACCTGCGCCACAACCTTCAGATCGCAAATCTCATGATCACAGATAAGATCGACGCTGCTCCCCGTCTTTTTGTCTGGGACTATTGGGAGGGTGTGAAAGGATTCTTCTCCATCAATTCGATCACATGGATTGCCTATGGCGTGTATGTTCTGCTTCTGGGTTCACTGGCCATTGTCGTTGTTGCCGGATCGTTTCGTGGGAGGAAGTTGGGATTGATAACGGCCTTTTGCACTGCAGCGTTGCTTCTGGCGTTTCTTCTGATTCTTGTCGGGAAGGTGTCCGACCTGAATAACCGCGATGCTGCAATCGTTACTGCTGAGATAACCACAATCAAGAATTCGCCCGACACAAAAAGCAGCGACGCGTTCGTGTTACACGCCGGTATCAAGGTTCAGATAACCGACAGGGTCAGCGACTGGGTGAAGATCCGGCTGGCCGATGGGAAGGTGGGCTGGATGGAGAAAAGCGCGGCAGAGATCATCTGAGAGTGGGTGAGCAACACATTGTCACGCCTCTGCCATCCAGCAGAGGCTTTTTCTTATCCGCCGGACAAGCACTACAACCTGTGATTCCACTCTTTCCGTGAATAGCGTGTGCGCACGAGCTCGTTGATTCGATCGAGGGGAATCTGTTTTGGCTGCAAAGGCTGATTCGCCAGCCACGCTTTTCGAAGGACATTCTTGATTCTGCCTGCTTCCACGTTCAGATTTGTCATGAATTGCAGATGGGATCGATTGCTGCGATAGGGGGGCTGCCGTGAGGGGATTGCCAGCACTTCCTGTGCGAGTGAGATATCAAAATGCAGGAGGAATGTCCCATGAAAAAGCAAATGCCGCTCCTTCCGCCGTTGGGCGTTTCCGGAGAATTTCATCCCTCCGATAGCGAGATCAGTGTGTCCCTGAATCTGAACCTGGTTGTTGAGCATCCCCTGAACCGCATCCTTGTGGCGTTCCATGACGAAGGAGTTCGTCCCGGCGATTGTGGAGAGTGGCCCGGCGTTGCCTATCCGCAAGATCAATGAGTAATTCAAACATCCTGGTCCCTGCAGGACAGTCCCTCCCCCGCTGAACCTTCTTAGCATCGGAATCCTCTTGGCCGCACACGCGTGTTCATGAACTTCCGCTTTCACTTTCTTGGAATAACCGAGGACAATAAAGTGTTGTTGCGGTTCCCAGAATCTGAGCACCTCGTCATCAAGACCTTCCTCACACAGCGTGAGGAGGGCTTCATCGCAGGCAAGGTTCGCTTCAGGTGTTGGCAGTGTTGCGTCGAGGTATCGCATCAGGATGGATTTTCAGGGGGAATATTTATATACTTTACAAGTTCTCATTGACGCTTGTGGAGTGAACCGTTCTTCTCCTCATGAAAAAAACGAACTCATCAAAAACAAATAGCAAGAAGACGCAATCAGGGGCCCGCCCGACTGAGACGAATTCCACCCCATCATCCAGCAGAACAAATGGAGCCGATACACAGCGGTGGCTCGACTCGCTGGAGTACGTTCTGGAATATATGCTAAAAACCAAAGAATCGGAAAGGGTTCCGCTCCTTCTGAACAAACTTTCCGCCCGTCTGCGCGAGTCCGGCGTCAGTATCCCGTTTTCCGTCAATTCCCCCTATGTGAATACCATACCGGCCGAAGAAGAGCCGCCGTACCCCGGTGAAAGAGAGATTGAGCGGAGCGTCAAGAGCTACATCCGCTGGAATGCAATGGCCATGGTGGTGAAGGCGAATCGATTGCACAGCGGTCTTGGGGGGCACATCTCGACGTTTGCCTCCTGTGCGACATTGTTTGAAGTCGGCTTCAACCATTTCTTCCGCGGTGGCGAGGGTGAACATCCTGCCGATCAGGTGTACTTTCAAGGTCACGCGTCGCCTGGCATTTATGCGCGCGCGTTCCTTGAACGGAGACTCGAAGCCGTTCACCTCCATAACTTCCGTCAGGAACTGGCGGATGAAGGAGGACTTTCATCGTATCCTCATCCCTATCTCATGCCGGAGTTCTGGCAGTTCCCATCGGTCTCCATGGGACTCTCACCGATCATGTCGATTTATCAGGCGCGGTTCAACAGATACTTAAAGGCGCGGGGGTTTTTGAAGGATCCGGAATCGCGGGTCTGGTGTTTTGTCGGTGACGGCGAATCGGACGAACCGGAAACGCTGGGCGCGCTCACACTTGCGTCCCGCGAGAATCTGGACAATCTTGTCTGGGTTGTGAATTGCAATCTCCAGCGTTTAGATGGGCCGGTTCGGGGTAACGGGAAGATTATTCAGGAACTCGAAGCGTCGTTCCGCGGTGCGGGATGGAACGTGATCAAAGTAATCTGGGGATCAGACTGGGATCCACTGCTTCGTGCCGACCAGAGTGGATTGTTGGTGAAGAGAATGGAAGAAGCAGTCGACGGCGATTATCAGAAATACTCGGTTGAACCGGGCAGCTATACGAGGAAGCACTTCTTCGGAAAGTATCCGGAGTTGCCGGAGCTTGTCAACCATCTCAGCGATGTCCAGATTCAGAAATTGCTTCGCGGCGGGCATGATCCGAGGAAAGTTTACGCTGCCTACAAAGCAGCCGTTGAACACAAGGGTTCGCCGACCGTTATTCTTGCGAAGACTGTCAAGGGATATGGCCTTGGCGAAGCGGGTGAAGGGCGCAACGTCACTCACCAACAGAAAAAACTGAACGAGAAGGAACTCCGGGAATTCCGTTTGCGCTTCAACGTTCCCATTGGTGATGAAGAAGTGGTGGATACACCCTTCTATCGGCCTCCGGAAGACAGTCCCGAAACGCAGTACTTGCAGGCGCGCAGAAAGCAGCTCGGTGGCTTTCTTCCCAAACGGACAACGAAAGCCAAACCGCTTGAGGTTCCCAAGCTCGCGGACTTCGGAGAGTTCCTCAAGGGCTCTGAGAGTTACGAGCTGTCGACCACAATGGCGTTCGTGCGCCTTTTGAACAGCCTCTTGCGCAACAAAAAGATCGGCAAGCAGATCGTCCCGATTATTCCTGATGAGGCCCGTACGTTCGGCATGGATCCGCTCTTCCGCGAGATCGGAATTTACTCACCCAAAGGTCAGTTGTACGAGCCCGTTGACCGCAAGACCTTGCTGTACTATCATGAAAAGAAAGACGGCCAGATTCTTGAGGAAGGAATTACGGAAGCCGGTGCGATGTCTTCGTTTATTGCGGCATCGACAGCGTACTCTACCCATGGAATAAACATGATTCCGTTCTACATCTATTATTCCATGTTCGGGTTCCAGCGTGTAGGTGATCTGATGTGGGCCGCGGGAGATATGAAAGCGAAAGGGTTCCTCCTTGGCGCCACCGCAGGGCGGACGACATTGAACGGTGAGGGGTTGCAACACGAAGACGGGCACAGCCACATTCTCGCCAGTACGATCCCAAGTTTGCTTACGTATGATCCTGCCTTCGCGTATGAAATCGCGGTCATCGTTTCGGATGGCTTGCGACGGATGTACGCAAAGGGAGAAGAGGTGTACTATTATCTCACCCTCCACAATGAAAACTACCTCATGCCTGAAATGCCAAAGGGCATCGAAGAAGGAATCTTGAAGGGGCTGTACAAGTTTCGCAAGGGGAAGGGGAAAAAGAAACTCAAGGCACAGCTTCTCGGAAGCGGTCCAATCTTGAATGAAGCGTTGAAGGCGCAGGAAATCCTGGCTGATGACTATGGCGTATCAGCTGATGTATGGAGCGCAACGAGTTACAAGATGCTTCGCAGTGAAGCGCTGAATGTCCAACGATGGAACATGCTCCATCCGACGTCGAAAGCGAGACGATCGTATCTCGAGCGCGTTCTGGAAAAAGAGAGCGGCGTGTTCGTTGCGGTATCGGATTACATGAAGATTGTTCCGGATCAGATCGCTCCGTGGGTGCCCGGTGGATTGATGACGCTTGGCACGGACGGGTTCGGCCGCAGTGATACGCGTGCCAACCTCCGTCGGTTCTTTGAAGTCGATGCGGAACTGACGGTCATCGCGACACTCTATGCGCTCGCCCGACAAGGTCACGTCAAGAAGAGCCTCGTTGAAAAGGCAATCAAAGATTTGAACGTCGATCCGGAAAAGGCGTTCCCTATCTGTGTGTAGTATTTCAGATTGATTGAAGGAGATAGTATATGGAAGTCAGACTTCCCCGTCTTGGAGAAGGTGCGGACTCAGGCTCTGTTGCGGCCATCTTTGTCAAAGAAGGGGATCGGGTCAAGAAAGATCAGTCCCTTATTGAGCTTGAAAGCGAGAAAGCAGTTGCATCCATCCCCTCGCCGGCTGCCGGGACAGTCAAGAAGATTCATGTGAAAGAAGGTGATGAGATAAAGGTTGGTCAGGCGATCATGACGCTGTCGGAAGATGGTGCATCGGGGTCTGCCAAAGTCAGGGAGGATCAGCGCGCTCCCGTCAAGAAGGAAGAGGTTGGTATCGTCGTTGAAGATGAAGGTCCGCGGCAAGTGGATGAAAGGGATGGTCAACCGCGTAGCAGCAGCTTTCCTCCTCCGGCCTCACCATCGATCAGAAAGATGGCAAAGCAACTTGGCATCGATCTGAATAGAGTACGGGGAAGCGAACGTGGCGGCAGAATCGTGCTGGATGACATCAGGAGATACGTACAGCGACTTCAGCTATTGGCGAAGCAGCCTTCGGGAGCTCCGCCAACTCCGTTGGGCCGCCCTGTTCCGGAGCATCTCGACTTTTCGAAATGGGGTCCGGTCAAGAAGCAGAAAATGTCACAGCTCCGCAGGGCAATCAGCAGAAAAATGACGGAGTCCTGGACAACCATCCCCCACGTTACCCAATTTGCCGATGCCGATATCACCGATCTGATGGCTCTGCGAAAGCGGTACGCCCCTCTCTATGAAAAGAAGCACGCACATCTTACACTTACCGGGTTTGTTATCAAGGCAGTTGTCGCAGCCTTGAAGAAGTATCCGATGTTCAACAGCAGTCTTGATGAAACCACCGATGAGATCATTCGGAAAAACTACTACCATATTGGCATCGCTGTCGATACCGATCAGGGGTTGATTGTGCCGGTGATCCGTGACGCTGACAGGAAGAGCCTGTTGGAGATTTCTCTTGAGTTGCACGATCTCGCTGAAAGAACCCGCAAGCGAAAAGTGAGTCTGGAGGAGATGCACGGGGGGACGTTCACCGTTTCGAATCAGGGAGGCATCGGCGGGACACACTTTACGCCAATCATCAACAAGCCTGAGGTGGCAATTCTCGGAGTCGGTCAGGGCAAATGGCATGTTGCCGTTGACTCGAAGAATGCAGAGAAGCGCCTGCTTCTCCCGCTCGGGCTTTCGTACGATCACCGCGTGATCGATGGCGCCGACGCGGCGAGATTCGTTACTGAATTTGTTGCTGCACTTGAGCGGTTCAGCGAATCTGACATTGCGATGAAGTCCGGCTCGAAGAAAGGAAAGAAATGAAGTCCATTCAAACTGAAATCGTTGTTGTTGGAGCGGGACCGGGTGGATACGCGGCTGCGTTTTACGCTGCAGGGAAAGGAAAGAAGGTACTCCTCGTCGAACAGGAAAAGCGTCTGGGTGGTGTGTGCATGAACACCGGCTGCATACCATCGAAAACGTTGCTCCACGCCACCAAGCTCATCAGTGAAGCGGAAGGGTCTGCTTTCAGGGGAATCACCTTCGGGAAACCAAAGATCAATCTTGACAAGATGCGTGCGTGGAAGGAATCCATCGTTGAGAAGCTTGCCAGCGGTATCGGGAATCTCGCCTCAAAACACGGCGTTGAAGTGTTGCGTGGTCGCGGATATTTTGAAGACTCGACGACCCTTCGTGTTGAGACTCGTGAAGGGCAGAAGTTTGTCACCTACGAGCACGCGATTGTGGCCGTCGGTTCGAAAGCGGCCATGCCTCCAGCGTTCGATCTCGGGAATAAACGCATCATGACTTCAACGGAGGCATTGGACATTGAGGAGATCCCTAAACACTTACTTGTTGTCGGCGGTGGTTACATCGGGATGGAATTGGGAACAGTCTACTCAGCCTTGGGCAGCTCCGTTGTCCTCGTCGAAGCGCTCGATTCAATTCTGATGGGAGCTGATCCCGACCTTGTCCGGCCCGTGATGCGGTTTGCGGAGAAAGCATTCAAGGAGGTTCGACTGAAGGCGACGGTTCTGAAGATGGCTACCAGCGGAAAGCAAATCAAGGTATCCATGGAGATTGATGGCAAGAAGAAGGACGAGCTATACGATCGCGTACTGGTTGCAGTGGGCCGCGTGCCGAACTGCAGCGACATCGGTCTTGAGAACACAAAGGTCTCGCGCGATGAGAAGGGGTTTATCCAGGTGAACGAACAGCAACAGACATCCGATCCCACCGTGTATGCCATCGGTGATGTGGTGGGAGGTGTGCTGCTTGCGCATAAGGCATCCAAGGAAGCGCGGATCGCAGTTGATGTGATCACCGGTGAGCCGAATGCATTCGAAAACATTGTTATTCCCGCTGTGGTTTTCACCGATCCCGAAGTGGCATGGTGCGGGCTTACGGAATCCGAGGCGAGAGAAAAAGGCATCCAGATCGAGGTGGCGAGGTTCCCTTGGTCTGCTTCCGGAAGGGCGTTAAGCTTCGACAGGCCTGACGGTCTGACGAAACTTATCATTGAGCCGGGAACCGAGCGTATCCTTGGCGTCGGCATTGCGGGAGCGGGTGCTGGGGAACTCATCAGCGAAGGCGTTCTTGCTGTGGAAATGGGCGCCACCGTTAAAGATCTCGCAGAATCCATTCATCCTCACCCCACACTCTCGGAGACGTTGATGGAAAGTGCGGAGGTGTTCTATGGGGAGGCGACGCACATCTTCTCGCCCAGGAAATCGGCTTCATGACATCTGAACCTATTGACTTTTCATGAGAACTGTTCTACCTTACCGCTAAACTACCGCTCCACTTTCTACCCGCCGGTTGGAGAGAGGCAGAGGCGACGTTCGTCGGCTTCTGTATGGTTTGGAGGAGATATGAAGAAGAGCAAGCGAGTAATGCGGCGTGCAATCCTTTCCCGGCTGTTCGATACTCTGCAGGAACATTACGCTATTGATTACACCAGAGATTGGTTTGTCAATCTTTCCCTTCACGAAATTGATGCGATCCTGGCGTTCAAGAGTGAGACTACATTGGATGAGCTCCGCCAGGCTCTTGACCGTCTCGAAGAGGGGAGATTCGGGATTTGCATTTCGTGCAAGGAGGAGATCAGTCAGCAAACTCTCAATGATGACCCGGCACGGAGAATCTGTTCGAATTGTGAAAACACGTTGGCCCACCACGGAATTATCCACGGCGGGACTCATGTGATTCTGTAAATTCTCCAGCTGCCTCGCATCCCGGATTGTCGGCGAACCGTCCTCCAATTGTTGGTTTTTTGCCAACGGTTGTCTACATTTCTACATCAGGTTGCTCAGCAACACCCCCTTATTCACTATCTCCAAACAAACAACATGAAGCGCGATCTTACATCCTTTGCTCTTTGGAATGAAAGAGACTTAATGGCAATCTTCGCACTTGCCCAACAGATAAAGAGTGGCTCGTTGAAGTCGTTTACTCCGCTTACCGGCAAGAGTGCGGCGCTTGTCTTTGAACGGGAGTCTCTGCGCACCCGCGTCTCCTTCGAGGTCTGCATCGCGCAACTGGGAGGGTTTCCTATCTTCCTTCAACAAGATACAATTGGCATGGCCACACGCGAATCCGTGCACGACATCGCCGCCGTTCTCTCGCAATACAACGAGCTTATCGTCGCCCGAACGACAAAGCATCAGACCTGTGTTCAGCTTGCTGAAAGTGCAACAGTTCCTGTCATCAACGCAATGACGGATCTCCTGCATCCCTGCCAGATTCTTGCGGATGTGTTCACATTGAAGGAGATGGGGAGGTTCTCCCCTTCTACAAAAGTTGTTTTTGTGGGAAATGGAAATAACATAGCAAACTCCTGGCTGGAGTTTGCCGAGAAGGTCCCGATGCATCTTGTCCTTTCCTGCCCGAGCGGGTATGAGGCGCATCTGCAAATGCTCGAACAGGCGCGCGGGGCAAAACGAAGCAAGATCGAGATGGTACAAAATCCCTTTGACGCCGTGAAAAACGCCGATGTTGTGTACACAGACGTGTGGCCTGTGCCCGTTGGACAAAAGGAAAAGGGAAAGGTGCGGAAAGCGTTCAAGCCATACCAGGTGAATGCCAGCTTGTTGGAGAAGGCAAAGCCGGATTGTGTGGTGATGCACCGGCTGCCCGCGAACAGAGGCGAGGAAATTACAAGCGACATTCTCGACGGCAAACAATCATTTGCCTTGCAACAGGCAGCTAACCGTCTTCATGTGCAGAAGGGAATCATAGGCCGTCTACTGCAACACGATGCATAGACAGTTCCTTTACAGGGGCCGTGCAAGCTTGTGCCAGACATTGTGTTTTCAATAGTAGTCGGTTGGCTTCGATTGTGGACGGCTCTGATATCGATTTCTATCGCCATTTATGCGGAACTGCGACGCTTTTCCTTGGCACAGTGATTGGACTGGAGAGGGGGAGAACAATTGAGAGGTGTTGACATGAAAAAAATTGTGCTGCTTCTTGGCATGGTTTTCTTGAGTTTGTCGGATTCGTCGGCACATTACCTGCCTCATGGCAGCGTGGGGGTTTCGTTCGGCGTGTTCTACTCCTCGTTGAGTCCGTACGGCGAGTGGATTGCCATCGACCATGATGTCTATGCGTGGCGACCGCTGGATGCCGGATCGGATTGGCGACCCTACGCGGTAGGGCGCTGGGTCTGGACTGATGATGGCTGGTACTGGCTTTCCGAAGAGCCGTGGGGATGGGCGGCGTATCATTACGGCCGTTGGTATTATGACGATTTCTACGGGTGGGTTTGGATTCCTGGCTATGAATGGGCTCCGGCATGGGTGGAATGGCGTTATGGTGGGGACTACATAGGCTGGGCTCCGCTGGGTCCGTATGCCGTGTTCAGAATA
>CAYPVN010000060.1:0-9988 GCA_964414155.1 uncultured Chitinophagales bacterium | reverse complement strand
TCGTGAGCGACATGATCGCGCAGTTCATCGATAAGGTGATCATTCATCTGCTGGTCAGCCTTGAGGATCACATAAGCGTGGATCGCATTTCCTTTCACCTCATGCGGCAGGCCGATCGCTGCAGCTTCTGCAACCGCCCGATGACTCACAAGCGCACTCTCAATTTCTGCAGTCCCCAATCGGTAACCAGACACCTTGATGACGTCATCAACCCTCCCTATCACCCAGAAATATCCATCTTCGTCACGGCGGGCAGAATCGCCGGTGAGATACATACCGGGAAATTTGGTCCAGTATTGTTGTACGTAACGATCCGGGTCGTTGTAAATCGTGCGCAGCATCGCAGGCCATGGGTTCTTGATAACAAGGAAGCCCTCTTCATTCGGGCCGACGGATTTCCCTTCTTCGTTCAAAATATCCATCTTCAAACCGGGGAACGGTCGCGTGCCTGAGCCAGGCTTCAGAGGAACGCACGGCATTGGTGTAATCAGGAACATCCCCGTTTCCGTTTGCCACCAGGTGTCCATGATCGGGCATCTGCCTTTGCCGATGACGCGATGATACCACTTCCACGCCTCGGGGTTGATTGGTTCCCCTACAGAACCAAGGAGTCGCAATGAAGAAAGATCGTGACGGTTCGGCCAAGCTTCCCCAAAGCGCATGAGTCCACGGATCGCAGTTGGCGCGGTGTACAGAATATTGATGCCGTACCTCTCAATCATTTGCCACCAGCGGTCGGGCGATGGATGCGTGGGAGCTCCTTCATACATGAATGACGTCGCGCCGTTCAACAGCGGACCGTACACGATATAGCTGTGCCCGGTTATCCATCCCGGATCGGCAGCGCACCAGTATCGATCCTGATCCTGAATATCAAACACATACTTCAACGTTGTATACGTCCCCACCATGTAGCCGCCGTGCGTATGGAGAATTGCTTTGGGTTTGCCCGTCGTTCCGGACGTATAAAGCATGAAGAGTGGATCTTCGGCATCAACTATCTCAATGGCGGTAGACTCGCCCGCAATCGGTAACGCCATCAACTCATGATACCACATGTCGCGTCCGGACTGCATGTATACCTTCTCGCCCGTTCTCTTTACAACAAGGACGCTCTCTATGCTTGGCGCCCGTTGAAGTGCTTCATCAGCAATGGTCTTCAGCGGCACGACCTTGCCGCGCTGATACGCGCCATCTGCAACGATCAGGACCTTCGACTGGCTGTCTTCGATTCGTTCTGCCAGCGCCTCCACCGTGAACCCGCCGTACACCACGGAGTGGACTGCCCCGATGCGTGCACATGCAAGCATCGCGATCATCAATTCCGGAATTCTTCCCATATATAATGTCACGCGCTCACCTTTCCGGACACCGAGACTGCGCAGCACGTTGGCAAATTTGCAGGTCTCGCGTTGCAGATCGAAAAACGAGTAGGAACGAGACTCACCATTCTCTCCTTCCCACAATAATGCAATCTTGTTCCGGCGCGAAGTCAGCGTATGACGATCGAGGCAATTGTACACAATATTGGTTTTACCCCCGACGAACCATTTGAAGAACGGTTTCTTTGAATCATCAAGAACCCTTTTCCACGGCTCAAACCAATGAAGCTCACCCGCCTCTTTCGCCCAGAAACCCTCGAGATCCTTCTCGGCGAACGCGGCTAATTGGTCCCAGTCCTTCACACGCGCATGCTGCAGCGTCTCTTCCGATGGATAAAACAGTTCGCCGGAGAGTTTTTTTGTTGCCATTTGGGGTACCTCTGTTCTGATCTACGGGATGCTCGCTGGGGTGTTTGGTGAAGCAACAGCAATATTCAAAATGAGGGATTGAGAATCAAGCAGGGCGAAACGATTGAGGGTGTTATTATTTGATTCCCACTGAGGTTGATGGTATCTTGAGGTATGGAGATAGAGTCAACGTTCACGTGCGCGTACTGTTTCGAAACAATCGAAACCACGGTCGATATCAGCGGGGGTATGCGGCAGGAATACGTCGAGGATTGTCAGGTGTGCTGTCGGCCGAATTCATTGACGATCATAGTCGCCGAAGATCTCCAGGGTGCGGAGATAACGGCAGATGTTTCGTAGCGGTCGGGATTATTCGAACGAGTACGCGTCCACGTCGCCGGTCAGCGCCAGCATCGGGTCAAACATGATGTGGTGATACTGCAGATCGGTCACCATCCGGTTGAAGCGAGGGAGGTTCTTTTCAGCTACTTCATAGGATGCCTTGAGAATAAGTTTCCAGTCTTCCGAAGATCCGCTCCCCAAACTGACCATGCTGTCAATATCCGAACGCTCGGCGTACTTCTTCATCTCTTCATGAATGGTCTCAGCTATTTTCTTTTCCTTTTGAAGAATTCGTTCGAGCGTCTTCACATCATACTTCTTCATCAACGCCGCCTGTGATACGCTAACCCGCTGTTGTTCGCGTTCGCGGCCCCGGGGTGTAGATTGCGACCCAACAAGCTGCGCAATGCGTGCATCGAGCACATAGAGATTCAGAGTCCACCATTTTGTTTCATCGATCGAGGCAAGTGACTCACGTATATCATCACTGTGTTCATCAATCATACCCAACAACCGATCTTTACCCCTTGCGACCATTCCGAATTTAAACGGCAGCAACGTCCGATGAATGCGCAGATCGTTCAAGATACTTTCATGAACACCTTGAAATTGCAGGGTCTCTTGTTTGCCTAACAAGAGGACGCCTTTCTTGCTAACACTCATGATCTCGGGACTGAATTTGCTCAGGTAGAACCTCAGGCCTTCATAGTCGAGAGCAAAAGCAAAGTTCTTGCCGTCGATCCCCTTTTCCTCGAGCATGAACGGTTTTTCAGATGGTTCTTCACCTTGTGGAATCGGAACTACGGCATGGAGATAGACATGATCGTTGTCCGTAAACTCATAAGCCAGCTTGGCCAGAGTTGAGTGACGTGTGGACACTTCCCTCTCGTGTTGTTGGCCTCCCACAGGCTCCACCTCTGCCTCACTCTCCACATCCAACTCCTCATCCAAATCATCCTCTGCTTCAATGCCAGGAGGCGGTGTGAACCTCTCTTCGATCTTTGGTTTTCGGGAAGGTGGCTCAGGTTCAGTAAGTCGTTCCGGTTCCCTTCTTGGCTGAGCGACCTCTTTTTCCCGCAGCGAAGGCTTAGTTTCCTTGTCAGACGGCTTTGGAAGTTCTTTATCCACAGGAGCAGGCTCACGCCGAGTCGGACGGACGGTTGTTTCCGGGTCCAACGACGGAATGTGAAGTGGAATCGGCGCGAACTCAAGCTCGAATTTATCAATCCGCTTCGCGGACGTAGTCACTGTTTCCTTCGGAGCTTCTTTTGTGCGGGACTCTTCATGGGAAGGAAGCTTGGGAGACGCCGGGATAGGTGCCTGAGCAAGACTGACTTGCGGTTCTCTTGCCGGAAGTGGCTCCGGCGAGGGTTCAAAGAGCGGTCTCGTAAAAGATGGAGATTCCTGCTTCGGTTTCGATCGCTGTTCGCTCCGAGCACGCGATTCGTCGACATTCCGAAGACGTCGCTTTTCGAGAATGCCCTCGAACTCATCGAGCAACTGCTCGATCAACTCTTCAACCGGAAGGGACGTCATGTCCCCCAGCTTCTCTTTGATGGTTCCCCTCTCCTTCAATTGCTCGAGGAGTTCCTCCAAAAGAAGCTCGGCCATCTTCCCCTTGGAACGTTCTTTCATCTGCCCCCACCATATTATCGCAGTGAAATCGCCTTTGAATATAAGAATTGATTGGGCAAACGGCAAACACTGAAAACGAGCGTTTTTCAGGTGGAATCAATATCTGGCAAAATAATGTTCTGCAAACGTTCCAGATTCAGGTAATTGCATAATTGATTTTCGTAGGCATATTCGGAACGGGACTCCAATGCTTTGAACGATTTCATCGGGAAGAGGTCATCGTGGTGCACCACAACCCGCTTATCTCACAGTTTGAAACAATGGTGGAAAACCGGATCGGGGCTTCCTATCATGGCGCCCGTGATATTCTGCAAACGACAACCCCCATGCCTTCCAATCAGTTCCCTTCTCCTGAAATCAGAATCTCACCCTACAACTCCCTCGCTGCCGGAACCTTCCAACCGTGCAAGGTGTTTTTAAGCGGACACTTTTATTGGGTACCTCAAGGTACCGCTGAGGTTGCACCAAAACAGATATTTGAGTATAATTGAGACGCAGAAACACCCTTACCGCTGGGCCCTGCGCGGATTCAATTCAAACCATTTTCTTGATACACAACTGTCTCATCCAACGCATCCTAATCGTCATAGAGATGCAAGGGGAGGCCTCAATCTTAACAGTCATTTCCATACCTCAATCAAATGATCAAGGACGTATCCTCACTACTCTTAGTCTTCGCCCTCATCGGTGCAACAAACGTCGCTATCGGGCAAACCACAACCAGCCCTGACAGCGCTCTCCATGAAATCCTGAACAGTCTTGAAGGGTTGCCACTCTCACTGCAAACTGCGATCCAGAATGCGCTGGAGAATGCCACATCGGTACGGATGGCACAAGGGACCTTAATGGCGGCGCGTGGGAAGATGCGCCGGGAACGGGGGCTGTTCGATCCAGAGCTGTTCTTCAACTTGAACTACCTCGACCAAAAAAACCCCACAGCCTCATTTTTTGCCGGCGCCCAGGTGTTGAGCACGACCGAAACATCGAGCCGAACGGGTTTGCGCATGAGTCTGCCGATCGGAACAAAACTCGAAGCTTCCCTCAACACGGTTCGTTCACAGACGAACTCGGCGTTCGCGTTTCTGAATCCGCAATACACAGCGTTCGGCAGCCTCAGCTTGCGGCAGCCATTGCTGGGAGGATTTCAGAGCTCGGCAAGAAAGGAACTCTCACGAAGTGAGGAAGAATATGACGCTGCACAGGCACGTTATGATCAGGAAGTATTGGCGGTTGCATCGGAAGTCGAAAGAAGCTACTGGGATCTCTATGCCAGTGAACGAAATTATGCGGTCAGGAAACTGATCTTGCAACAAGCCGGCCTTTTTCTGGCTGAAACGGAATTGCGGGCAAGGACCGGTCTGATCGGACCGAACCAGGTTGCAAGCGCGAAGACGTTTTTTGCCGAGCAGACCTTACTGCTACTGGAAGGCGAAGAACAACTTGATCGTCTCGCGGACCACCTTGCTTCGTTGATAGGTGTTCGACCAAGCGGAAAGACTCGATTTATTCCAAGTGACGCGCCTCCCGATAAATTTCCCGACGTAAAGATGGATGGCTTGGTTGAACGGGCGAAGGAACATAACCTCGAACTTCATGCCGCGCAATCAGATGTTGAAGCAATCCGTGCACAAGCGAACGCGGCGGGCTGGCAGGTTCTTCCCAGCGTCGATTTCATTGGCTCCATCGGAGGTAATGGCCTTGGTGGTGCAGGCCAGAGTGTCGTTTTCGGCAGCACATCATATCCAGCCCCTTCAAGTAAGAGTTTCTGGGAAGCAGTGGGGCAGGTAACAAGTCGTGATTTCCCGAATTGGAGCGTCGGTGTGGAGGTAAAGATTCCCATCGGCTTTCGCAACGGGTTGGGCGAGAAAGAGAGATTGGACGGAGAGGTGATGATAGCAGAGCAGCGGTATGTTGGGAAGGTAAGAACTCTGGAAGAGCAGGTTCGTTCCACCTACAGGGAATTATTTCATGGAAGCCGGCGCCTCGAAGCAGCAAAGGACGGCGTCCTGGCGGCGCAGGAGCAGGTGCGCATAGGATTGATCGAGTTCCGGAACGGCCGCTCGACGGCATTTGAGCTTGTACGCCTCGGTGCCGATTTTGCAGCAGCACAGCAACGCTATTCTGAAGCGCTCGTCCGCACTGCCAAAGCCGCGACGACACTGCGGGAGTTAACGTCGGGTGAATACCCCGCAACTACGGCCCACTGAAATCAGTATAACACGAGAAAGGCAACAGTACATGGTGAAGATGAATTCGAAATTCAAGGTGTTCACTCTTGCAGTTCTGTTTGGCTGCTTGATCATAACGGTTGCGGGCTGTTCTAAAGATAAAGCCGGGGCCGGAGGGTTTTCTTTTCCTCCCATGCCGGTTGAGGTTTCTCCGGTGATCGTCCAGCGAGTTGCCGACAAATTCGAGGGTGTTGGAACCGTCGAAGCGGTTGAGGCCATCACGGTCGTGGCGGAAATCGACGCGTCGGTGAAGAGCATCCCGTTCGTGGAAGGCGATTTGCTCAAGAAGGGGGAACTGATTGCGCAACTTGAAGATGGACAACTTGCGGCAGAGGTCGAGCGGGCAGACGCGCTCCGCGCGCAAAGCCAGGCCACGCATGACCGCATCAAGTCCATCGTCGATCAAAAAGCCGGAGCTCCCCAGGACCTGGACGACGCGGCAGCGGCACTGAGAGTCGCCGAGGCAAACCTTACTGTTGCAAAAGCTCGTCTTTCGAAGACGCGCATAGTTGCCCCATTTGATGGTATGGTCGGCGCACGGCAGGTAAGTATCGGCACATTCCTCCGCGCCGGGCAGGCGGTCACCGATCTGGCCAATATCGATGCGATTCGCGTGAACTTCTCTGTCCCCGAACGTTTCCTTTCCCGTTTGACACGCGGCGCTGAGGTGGCAGTCTCAACGACGGCATATCCGGGACATGAGTTGAAGGGAAGAATTATCGTTGTCAATCCAGTGCTGGACCCATCCACCAGAAGCGCAAGAGTTGTTGCGCAAATGGCCAATCCCGGAAGAAAATTCCGGTCGGGAATGTCCGCAAACGTCACAGTCACACTTGGTGAGCGCGCCAACGCCATGACAATCCCCAATGAGGCGGTGTTCGCCAGCGGCGGCCAATCATTTGTCTTTGTTGTCAAGCCTGACAGCATTGTTGCGCGTGTTCTCCTTTCTCTCGGCACCAGACTGCCGAACATAGTCGAAGTGCTGCAGGGATTGGAACCGGGAATGAGTGTTGTAACGGCAGGCCACCAGAAATTGTTCGAAGGGGCGAAGGTCATGCCCATGACCAACACAGGCGCGCCGCCTTCTGATCCAACTCAAAAGAAATCCTGAGGATAGAGTATGAAGCTTAGCACGGTTTCCATACAGCGCCCGGTCTTCGCGACTGTGATGAGCCTGACGATCCTGTTGTTTGGCATCGTCTCCTTTTCACGCCTGCCGGTCCGGGAATATCCCGACATAGACCCTCCCATAATCTCCATTACCACGTTTTATAGAGGAGCAAGTCCGAGTGTTGTTGAAACGGAAATAACGAACGTCCTTGAAGAACAGTTCGCCACACTCGAAGGTGTGAAGACATTGTCCTCCTCCAGCCGGGAACAAGGTTCGGTCATCACCATCGAGTTTGAACTCACCCGCAATGTCGATGAAGCGGCCAACGATGTGCGTGACCGCGTCGCGCGCATCCGGGGCAAACTTCCGCGCGAGATTGATGACCCTATCGTTTCCAAAGTGGACGTGAATGCTCAGGCAATTGTGTGGCTGGCGCTTTCAAGCGGCATGCACAGTGGATTGGAACTAACGGACGTTGCAGACAAAGTCCTGAAAGAGAAAATCCAACGACTGACCGGTGTCGGGTCGGTCATCATCGGCGGAGAACGGCGCTATGCAATGCGTGTGTGGCTGGATCCTTTGCGCATGGCAGCCCACCGCCTTACCGCACAAGACATCGAGGCGGCAATCCGGAGTGAAAACGCGGAGATCCCCGGTGGCAGGGTCGAAGGAAAACAGCGGGAGTTTGCCGTACGCACACGAGGAGAACTCTCCACACCCGAAGGATTCGGGGCCATCATTGTTTCGCAGCGGGAAGACAACCTGGTGCGGCTCCGTGATGTTGCGGAGGTAACTGTTGGCGCAGCGGATGAGCGCACGGTCGCCCGCTACAACGGACAATCCGCCGTCGGACTCGGCATCGTGAAACAATCGAAAGCCAGTACGGTGGATGTGGCCGCGGAGATTCGCAAGGCTCTGCCGGAACTGACGCAACTTCTCCCGGAAGGAATGAAACTGGATGTCGCATACGACTCATCCACATTCATCACCGACTCCATAAACGAAGTTGCCCAGACCCTCGTCATCGCCATGTGTCTTGTGGTGCTGGTCGTGCTGGCATTTCTTAAGAGTTTTCGCGCAACGTTGATACCCACTGTTGCAATCCCGATCTCAATCATCGGGGCGTTTGCAGTTGTCTACTTTGCCGGGTTCACCATCAACATTCTGACCTTGCTGGCGCTTGTGCTTGCCATCGGTATGGTGGTGGACGATGCGATCATCATGCTCGAGAATATTTATCGCCACATGGAAATGGGAAAAAGCCGGCGGCAGGCAGCCTTCGACGGCAGCAAGGAAATCGGATTTGCTATCATCTCGACGACCATTGCGCTCGTAGCGGTGTTTGTACCACTCGCCTTCCTGACCGGCTCAGTTGGAAGACTCTTCAACGAATTCGGAGTTTCGCTTGGGGTGGCAGTACTCATCTCGGGGTTTGTTGCGCTGACGCTGACCCCCATGCTTGGCTCCAAGATCCTCAAGCCTCTTCATGGTACAGGTACAGGCTGGGCGTCCCGGACATTTGATGCGTTCTTTGAATCCTTGAACAGAGTATACGACCGGTTGCTGCGAGGAGCCTTGCGTCATCGCTTCGTGATGATTGTCGGTGCGGTTGTTGCCGTCGCTCTGGCGGCCGGCATATTCTATCTCCTGCCAAGCGAGCTGGTTCCCACGGAGGATCGGAACATCGGCTTCGGGATCGTCATCGCGCCCGAAGGGGCAACATTGGATTACACCGACCGCTATATGCGTGAAGTGGAGAGCCGTCTGCTCAATCTCCCGGAGCGGCGTGCGCTCTTTAGTGCCATCGGCCTTAGTTTCGGCGGACCGGGAAGGGTTACGAACGGGATTGTCTTCCTCGCGTTGAAGAAACGCAACGAGCGCGACAAGTCTCAGCAGCAAATCGTTCAGGAGCTCTTTCCACAGCTGGTTTCCATCCCCGGCGTGCTTGCCTTTGTGATAAGTCCGCCGAGTATCGGTGGCAATTTCAGCTCGAGCCCGGTGGAGTATGTTCTTGAAGCCGATAATTATGAAGAGCTCAATCAGGCAGTCGGAATTATGATGGGTGAGGCTTCGAAATTGGGCTACCTGATCAACCTCGACAGTGACCTCAGGCTTAACAAGCCGCAGCTTGATATCAACATTGACCGCGAGCGCGCTGCTGGTCTCGGCGTTTCGGTGACAGACATCGGCACAACGCTGGAGACGCTGCTTGGCGGACGGGCCGTAACCAATTTCAAGCGGGGCACCAAGCAGTATGATGTGATTCTGCAAGTGAAACCCTCGGCACGCGCAACGCCCGATGCAATCGATGAGATTTATGTTCGGGGCAAAGGCGGCTTGGTGCAGCTTGCGACGGTGGTCAACGTCAATGAGACTGCCTCGCCTAAAGAGCTGAACCACTACAACCGTGTCCGCTCGGCAAAACTCACAGCCAGCCTTGTTCCGGGCGTCGACCTGGGACAGGCATTGGATGCTCTCGACCGGATTGCGCAGGAAAAACTTCCTCCGGGTATCAAGCGAGAGTTTGCGGGACAATCGCTGGAGCATAAGACATCGAGCTCAAGCCTCTACTTCATATTCGCATTTGCAGTGTTGTTCATCTACCTGGTCCTCTCAGCCCAGTTCGAGAGCTTCGTGCATCCGTTCACGATCCTTCTTTCTGTCCCGCTGGCGGTGTTCGGCGCGCTACTGACGCTGTTCATCTTCCGGCAAAGCCTTAACATCTATTCGCAGATCGGGTTGATCATGCTGATCGGTCTTGTCACCAAAAACTCAATCCTGATTGTGGAGTTTTCCAACCAATTGCGTTCTCGTGGCAAGGCTGTAATCGATGCGGTCATTGAGGCATCCATTATCCGTCTGCGGCCGATCCTGATGACATCGTTCTCCACCATTCTCGGCATTCTGCCGATTGCCATCGGACTGGGCGCAGGGGCTGAATC
>CAYPVN010000059.1:0-10067 GCA_964414155.1 uncultured Chitinophagales bacterium | reverse complement strand
AGGAGTTCGACCGGACGTTGTGGTTGTGGATAAGGAGTTGCTTCGACGGTCTTGGTATTTGACGGAGCTGGAGAATCGATTCCCCTGGCTCATCAATGATTCGAGGACAGAGGTGGAGGCGTTCAAAAGGGAATTGTATAAGTTTGAACATGACCTTTCTTATAACCCGAACATCATTCAAGCCCGCTTCGTGGAAATGATTGCGAGTTTTATCAGGCGGGAGCTCGCGTCAAAACCAGTCTACGTTACACATGAAATCGAACCGGAGTTTACACAGGGGCTCCAACGGGTCCCGGAAGGCCTGGCGTTCAGGCTTCTCGTTGACACTACGTTTTATACACCGGATTTCCCATCATACTTTTATAGGGATTTTGGTCGCCGGGGGAGGCTCGGTGATATGGTCAAAACTCTCTATGCTGGGTCGCTCATAGCTCGCGCTCGCTTCTATTATAATGGACGCAGCGACTACCTGGAAGCACAAAAGTCTCTCCAGCTAGCTTTGGTCTATGATCCCTCCTCAATCGAAGCACGAAACCTCCTTACGGCACTCCAATCGGGCGCAAAGCGTTAAGGTTCAGTCTTGTCGGGATGGGGTATGGATAAAATTCCGTGAAATAAGTAAGGGTTTGATTGACTATTTGTTGGAATTTCTTATATTTATTTGCTCAGCTCTCAAGTCCTACCCCATCGCAGGCTCTATGACTGTCCCAAATCAGAGGTCCTGATTCGGGGAGAGGAGTTTTGTCTGTCGCTGGCGTAGCTCAATTGGTAGAGCAGCTGATTTGTAATCAGCAGGTTGCGGGTTCGAGTCCCATCGCCAGCTCGAATGGATTGTCGATGAAGGACTTGAGACCTTGGGCAGGTAGCGAAGCGGTCAAACGCAACAGACTGTAAATCTGTCGGCTCAGGCCTTCGGAGGTTCGAATCCTTCCCTGCCCACCAGACAGTGTACAGTGGGAGTCGATGCGGGAGTAACTCAGTTGGTAGAGTCACAGCCTTCCAAGCTGTTGGTCGCGGGTTCGAGTCCCGTCTCCCGCTCAACGGCGCTCTAGCGGGCGACTGAGTGAAGTTGCTTGCGTAGCTCAGTTGGTAGAGCACTTCCTTGGTAAGGAAGAGGTCACCGGTTCAATCCCGGTCGCAAGCTCCAGATACAGACTGTGAAAATTAAGCGAGGTCATCCGTGCGAGACATAATTACTTTAGAGTGTACAGACTGCAAGCGGAGAAACTATTCGACGACGAAGAACAAGAAGAAGCAGAGTGGACGAGTAGAATACAAAAAGTTCTGTCGGTTCTGCAGTAAGCATACACCTCATAAAGAGACTCGTTAGGCTGAGGGAAGAGGGCCGGGGTTGTGATCATTTGATCTCACACGGTGTTGGTTCGCTCGACGCTCTTTTCCGGTGGTTCCTGCTTCGTGAATTGGAGAATATGTGAGTGGCTCAATGGGCCAGAGCAGCGGTCTTCCCGCTTGCCGTGGGTGGGCGCTGGTTATGGAATACGTCAGTAGCTCAATTGGCTAGAGCAGCGGTCTCCAAAACCGCAGGTTGGGGGTTCAAGTCCCTCCTGACGTGCAGAGAACGGTCGTCAGTCAAAATGTTTTTCATAGGAATTATAGGCGGCAAAGAACATGAAAGAAAAGATTATTGGGTTTTTCACGGACGTCGTGAAGGAGATGAACAAAGTTACCTGGCCGAAGAAAGACGATCTCCGTGATTCAACAGTCATTGTGCTCGTGGTGTGTCTCTTGATCGCAGCCTTTGTGTATGTGGTCGATACAAGTGTCAGTGGTGTGCTGCGGGCTATTCTCTAAGTGTCAGAGGCGAATTAGTGGAAAAGAAATGGTATGTGGTTCGGACATACTCGGGCCACGAAAATAAAGTAAAGGCGTATCTCGAGAACGAAGTTGCCGAGGCCGGTCTTGGTGAACGAGTGTCATCAGTAATCGTTCCTTCGGAGAAGGTGTTCGAAGTAAAGGACGGAAAAAAGAAGAGCAAAACCCGGACGTTCTTCCCGGGGTATATTCTCGTTGAGGCGGTTCTTGATAAAGAAACGACGCACCTCATACTGAATACACCCTCGGTCATCAGCTTTGTAGGGCCGAAGAATGCGCCCGCTCCATTGCAGGCAATGGAAATCCGAAGGCTCATCGGCAAGATTGAAGAGCGTAAGGATGTTGAGGTGATTGAAGTTCCGTTTAAGCTGGGCGAAGCGGTAAAGGTAACAGACGGGCCATTCAACAACTTCAGTGGCTTCGTGCAGGAAGTCAATGAAGAGAAGATGAAGCTCAAGGTTATGGTATCCATCTTCGGACGCAAGACGCCCGTGGAACTGGATTTCAGTCAAGTCGAGGCGGAAAAATAGAATCGTTCGAATTCTGATCAGTAGAGGATAAGAGACTCGTTATGAAGAAAGTAGTAGGGTTCATCAAGTTGCAGATTCCTGCCGGACAGGCAAACCCGGCTCCGCCAGTTGGTCCGGCGCTCGGACAGCGGGGTGTGAATATCATGGAATTCTGCAAGCAGTTCAACACGCGAACACAGTCCTCGGTGGGCTTGGTTATTCCCGTCGTGATAACGGTGTTCTCCGACAAGTCGTTTACATTTATTACGAAGACTCCCCCGGCTGCAGTGCTTCTTGCCAAAGCAGCAAAAATTGAAAAAGGATCCGCCGAGTCCAACAGGACAAAAGTTGGCACCGTGACCCGTCAGCAGGTGAAGGAAATTGCTGAGATGAAGATGCCTGACCTCAATGCAAACGATATTGAGGCTGCGATGAGCATGGTGACCGGTACTGCCCGAAGCATGGGAATCACGGTTGTAGAATAGAATCATTAACAGAATGTGGGAGTCCTGCCCTGCAGAACGCATGCACCACAAGGAGAACCATCGAAATGAAACACGGCAAGCGTTTCAAAAGTATTCTCAGCACTGTTGACCTTACAAAAGATCACACTATCGATGAGGCTGTTGCAGTAGTGAAGACATCAGCGACCGCCAAGTTCGTCGAGTCTGTAGACATCGCCGTTCGCCTTGGGGTTGACCCCAAGAAGGCGGACCAGGCTGTGCGCGGCACGGTCTCATTGCCGCACGGTATTGGCAGGGAAGTTCGTGTGCTCGTTCTTGCGAAGCCCCCCAGAGATGAAGAGGCAAAAGCTGCGGGAGCGGAACATGCTGGACTTGCCGAGTACATTCAGAAGATTCAGGGCGGATGGGCTGATATTGATGTGATTATTGCGACGCCTGATGTGATGGGCGAAGTCGGAAAGCTTGGCAAGGTGCTTGGCCCGCGTGGCCTCATGCCGAATCCCAAGAGCGGCACAGTGACGGCTGATGTCGCGAAGGCGGTTAAGGAAGTCAAAGCCGGCAAGATCGAGTTCCGTGTCGACAAGGCAGGGATACTGCACGCGACGGTCGGCAAGGCAAATTTTGAAGCGAAGCAGCTGGTCGATAACGTTCACGCATTTCTCAATACCGTTATACGGCTAAAGCCGGTCACTGCGAAAGGGACATACATAAAGAGCATCTGCCTTTCCAGCACCATGGGCCCCGGCGTGAAGATTGATCGCAACCAGGCTGCAGCACACTAAAAGAAATTACGCACTCAATACACTTATGCTGTTAAGTCTATTGCCCGGTCCGCTCTGTGGAACCGGGGCTTCTCTCTGGACTGGACAGGCAGGCAGGAAAGAAAGATGAAACGTTCAGAAAAAGAACAGATCGTCGCGGAAGTAACCGAAGTGGTCGGTCGGGCGCGGGGAATGTTCTTCACGAACTTCAGCGGCCTAACGGTGGAGCAAGCGACGGAATTGCGTCGCGAGTTTCTCAAGTCGGGTGTTGAATACCGAGTCGTGAAGAATACCCTGATCCAGAAAGCGCTGGAGAGCGCGACGGGTTACGATAAGGTGTATGACAAGCTCGCCGGTCCCACCGGTGTGGCTTTCGCCTTTGATGACCCCGTTGCCCCTGCAAAGATCATACGGAAATTCAGCGAAAAGCATGGCAAGCTTTCTCTCAAGGTTTGTGTGCTTGAGAAGGAGGTTTATGACGGATCGAAGTTGGATGAACTTGCAAAACTTCCCACACGCAAGGAAATGATGGCGAGCATTCTGGGGAGCATTCAGGCGCCTCTTGCAGGTGTACCGACGGTAATCAATGCAATCTTGCGAGACCTGGTTGGTCTGGTGGGAGAAATTGAAAAAAGGAAGGCCGCCTAAGGCCGGGCCTCGTTCGGCTGGAACTCAAATGTGTTATTATTTATAGAGGAGAACAAGCAATGTCCGCAGTAGTTGAAATAGTGGAGAAAATTGAGAAGCTCACTCTGCTTGAAGCGGTGGAGTTGAAGAAAGCGCTCGAGGATAAGTTCGGCGTTACCGCTGCTGCCCCTGTAATGATGGGCGGCATGATGCCAGCAGCAGGTGGTGCGGCTCCGGTAGCAGAAGAGAAAACAGAATTTACGGTGGTCTTGAAGGAAGCTGGCGCTCAAAAGATCAATGTCATCAAAGTCGTTCGTGCAGCAACAGGCCTCGGCCTGAAGGAAGCGAAGGACCTCGTCGATGGTGCACCCAAGGCGGTGAAGGAGGGTATATCAAAAGACGATGCCGAGAAATTGAAAAAGGAACTCGAAGAGGCTGGCGCAAAGGTGGAACTGCAGTAACCTTTCGCAATTTGCCCCGGGCGTTACAGACCCGGTGAGTTGGTGTGCGACTTTTTTCAATCGACGAACGTTTCTTGAGCGTGACGAATATCCTTCAAAAAGAATGGTAGTCCGATAATCGGGGATACCCACTTTATCGACTTGCCGTTTTCTTCTTTTGAAGCAGGGAGGTTGAGGAGATGATGATGACCACAACGAGTGTAATGAATTCCTTTCCCATACCTCACCCTATTTCGATTCTCAAGTACGGAAACGCGATAATGCGCCCGATGCTTTGACGGCGCTAGCCAAGCCCCTTCTCATGCACGTTCAGTGTATGCGCAGGACATGTGTGATACTCAATCATAAGTGAAGGAGTGGTGCTCTTGAAGAACCAATCCAACCGAAGAATTTCTTTTGGCAAGATTCCCGAAATCATCGATGCTCCCGATCTGCTGAACGTTCAGCTCGAATCGTGGGAAAGCTTTCTCCAGGGCGATGTTGCCCTGCCACGCCGGAAGAACAAAGGCCTCCAGGCGGTGTTCAAAATGAATTTCCCGATCACGGACGCACGGGAGAACTTCCTGCTTGAGTTTGTCGAGTACTACATTGAAAAGGCAAAGTACACAGTCGCGGAGTGCGAGGAGCGGGGACTGACGTATGCGGTTCCGCTGAAAGCAAAACTCCGCCTCTCGCAGAAAGCTGAGGACGGCAAGTCGTATGTGAAGACGATCGAACAGGATGTGTATCTCGGCAGCCTGCCGACGATGACCCACCGCGGCACGTTCATTATCAACGGAGCTGAACGGGTTGTGGTGAGCCAGCTGCATCGCTCGCCGGGTGTGTTCTTCAGTGAGTCCATCCATCCGAACGGGACGCCGATTTTCTCGGCGCGCATTATCCCATTCCGGGGATCATGGGTGGAGTTTACTACCGATATCAACAATATCATGTACGCGTACATCGATCGGAAGAAGAAATTCCCCGTGACGACGCTGTTGCGCGCACTCGGGTATTCCTCCGACGATGATATTCTTGAGCTTTTCAATTTGGTAGACGAAATCGACGTTGCAAAGGTCGATCTTGCGGAATACGTTGGCCGCGTCATTTGCGGCGATGTGGTGGATAAGAAAACCGGTGAGATCTTCCTCAGTAAAGATCAGGCGCTGACCGAAGAGCACATCAAGAAGATCAAGAAATCGAGCATCAAGAAACTGAGATTGCTCAAGCCGCAGGGGAACGAAGAGTCGGTGATCGCCAAGACAATTGCCAAGGACGTTATTCGTTCTGAGGAGGATGCCCTCGGGGCGATCTACAAGCAGCTGCGCTCGGGGGATGCACCGGATCTCGAAACGGCGAAAACACTGATCGACCGTTTGTTCTTCAACGAAAAGCGGTATGACCTCGGTGACGTGGGACGATATCGCATTAACGGCAAGCTCGGTCTTTCAACCCCGACGACCACAACGACGCTGACGAAGCAGGATATTATCGCCATCATCAACTATCTCATTGAGCTGCAGCAGGGTAAGCGTGCTGTCGATGATATCGACCATCTCGGTAACCGGCGTGTGCGAACTGTCGGCGAGCAAATCGCCCAGCAGTTCAACATCGGACTGGCCCGCATGGCACGGACGATTCGTGAACGAATGAACGTCCGCGACAACGAAAACATGACACCGCAGGATCTGGTGAACGCCCGTACGATCAGCAGCGTCATCAATGCGTTCTTCGGGACCAACCCGCTCTCCCAGTTTATGGATCAGACAAACCCGTTGGCCGAGCTGACGAACAAGCGGCGTATGTCTGCTCTCGGACCGGGCGGCTTGACGCGCGAGCGTGCAGGATTCGAGGTGCGCGATGTGCACTACACGCACTACGGCCGGCTCTGCCCGATTGAAACCCCGGAAGGTCCGAACATCGGCTTGATTTCTTCACTGTGCATCCATGCGCGCGTGAATGAATTTGGATTTATCGAGACTCCCTACCGCAAGGTGAAGAACGGTCGGGTGGGCGATGAGATTGAATTTCTTAATGCCGAGCAGGAAGATAACGCAACGATCGCTCAGGCGAATGCACCGCTTGATGCCCGCGGACATTTTCAGCTTGATCGGGTTAAGGCTCGGTTCCAGGGAGATTTCCCGATTGTGAAGCCGGAGGAAATCCAGTATATGGATGTCGCTCCAGACCAGATCGTCAGTGCGGCGGCCGGGTTGATTCCTTTCCTCGAGCATGACGATGCGAACCGCGCATTGATGGGCTCGAACATGCAGCGGCAATCGGTACCGTTGCTCAGACCCCAGGCTCCGCTGGTAGGGACAGGGCTGGAAGAAAAGATTGCGCGGGATTCGCGCACACTGATCATTGCCGAACGAAATGGTGTGGTAGATTATGTGGACGCCGATAAGATTGTCGTCCTCTACGATGTGGATGAGAACAGCGCCGAGGCGCTCATATCGTTCGATGACAAGCGCCGTGTCGAGTACAAACTCATTAAATTCTTCCGTACGAACCAGGACACGTGCATCAACCAGAGAGCGATCGTCAAGCCGGGCGACAAGGTAAAGAAGGGTGATGTGCTTGCAGATGGTTCTGCGACTGAAGGTGGCGAGCTGGCGCTCGGGCGAAATGTTCTGGTTGCATTCATGCCCTGGCACGGATACAATTTTGAAGATGCGATCATCGTCAGTGAGAGAATCGCCTCGCAGGATGTGTTCACCTCCATCCACATCGAGGAATTTGAGCTTCAGGTTCGGGACACGAAGCGGGGCGAAGAGGAACTGACCCGCGAAATCCCGAATGTGAGCGAGGACGCGACGAAAGACCTGGACGAGAATGGCATTGTCCGCATTGGTGCAGAAGTGCTTGAGGGAGATATCCTCATCGGAAAGATTACGCCCAAAGGGGAGTCGGATCCCACGCCTGAGGAGAAACTCCTGAAGGCGATCTTCGGCGAAAAGGCGGGAGATGTGAAGGATGCCTCCCTGAAAGCGCCCCCCGGCATGAAAGGTGTCGTCATTACGACCAAGCTCTTCAGTCGCAAGAAGAAGGATGCGGAATCGAAGAAGGAGGACAAGCGCCGCAGCGACGCGCTTGATCGGCAAAGGCGGAAGGTGATCGTGGAATTGCGGGAGCGCCTCGGGAAGAAACTGGGGATCGTGCTGGCCGAAGAAAAGTCCATCGGTGTCCGGGATACCGACGGGAACGTTGTGTTCCGTAGCGGCACCCAGTTCAAAGAAAACACCCTCATGGAATATGAGGACATTGAGAAGCTCGATTATTCGAGTGACTGGGTGGAGGATAAGAAGAAGAATACTCTGGTCAACAAAATTTTCTCAAACTATTTCGACCGGCTCAACAGCGTTGAGGAAGAGTTCCGCCACGAGAAGAACAAGATACAGTTGGGTGATGAACTTCCGCCCGGCGTTGTACAGCTTGCAAAAGTGTTCGTAGCCAAGAAGCGCAAGCTTTCGGTCGGGGATAAGATGGCGGGCCGACATGGCAACAAAGGTGTTGTCTCACGGGTAGTGCCGGTTGGCGATATGCCATTCCTTCCCGATGGAACACCGGTCGACATTGTGCTGAATCCCCTCGGTGTGCCCTCCCGGATGAACCTCGGACAGTTGTACGAGACGGCTCTTGGCTGGGCAGCTCAGGCGCTTGGCGTGAAGTACGCGTCTCCCATTTTTGATGGCGCAACCTGGGAAGATGTTCAAGCTGAACTTGGCAAGGCAGGCCTGAACCAAAGCTCGAAGTCGGTGCTCCACGACGGCCGCACGGGAGAGCGGTTTGATCAGGAAGTTACGGTGGGGCAGATTTATATGCTCAAGCTTTCCCATCTTGTCGATGACAAGATTCATGCACGGTCGATCGGGCCGTACTCTCTCATCACCCAACAACCACTCGGAGGCAAGGCTCAGTTTGGTGGCCAGAGGTTTGGCGAAATGGAAGTGTGGGCGCTTGAGGGATATGGTGCATCGCACGTACTTCAAGAAATGCTCACAGTGAAGAGCGACGACGTCTCCGGTCGCGCAAAGGTGTACGAGGCTATTGTGAAGGGAGAGAATTTGCCGGAGTCCAGCATTCCGGAATCGTTTAATGTGCTGATTAGAGAATTGATGGGTCTGGGTCTCGATGTGAAGTTGGATTAGGGAGAATGCTCAGCAGTTTACCCCGTTGCAGAAGGTTCAACGGCAGGTGAAACGAACAGTCTTGGAGGAATACAATGGCATTTATGCATCACGAAAGAGAGACGAAGAAAACTTTCACAAAGATCACGATCAGCCTTGCGTCGTCGGATATGATTCTCCAGCGCTCGCATGGCGAGGTGACCAAGCCGGAAACGATCAACTACAGATCGTTCCGTCCGGAGAAGGACGGTCTCTTCTGTGAAAAGATCTTCGGTCCGGTGCGCGACTGGGAATGCCACTGTGGCAAATACAAACGTATCCGGTATCGGGGCATTATCTGTGATCGATGCGGAGTTGAAGTCACCCAGAAGAGCGTGCGGCGCGAGCGTATGGGCCATATCGCGTTGGCGGTCCCCATAGTACATATATGGTACTTCCGATCATTACCGTCAAAGATCGGCTACGTGCTCGGGATGACCTCCAAGGATCTGGAGAAGGTGATTTATTACGAGTCGTATGTTGTGGTGAATCCTGGAACGACAGGTCTTCAAAAGAAAGATCTGATTTCCGAGGAACAGTACTATGAGATCCTGGCAACGCTTCCCGAGAACAATGATAGTTTGGAGCCGACAGACAAGCGAAGGTTCATTGCAAAAATCGGCGGCGAGGCCATCAAAGGCCTGTTGAAGCAAGTGGATGTTGTTACGCTTGCCGCTGAGTTGAGAGCTCAGATTCTCGAAGAAACCTCGGTTCAGAAGAAGCAGGAAGCGCTCAAGCGTTTGCGCGTGGTCGAGGCATTCCGTGAACGTGAAGACGGACCGCTAAACCGCCCGGAATGGATGGTTCTGGATATTATTCCTGTCATTCCCCCTGAACTTCGTCCGCTGGTACCGCTGGAGGGTGGTCGGTTCGCAACGTCTGATTTGAACGACCTGTATCGCCGGGTGATTATACGGAACAACCGCTTGAAGCGGCTGATTGACATCAAGGCGCCGGACGTCATTCTTCGCAACGAGAAGCGAATGCTGCAGGAGGCAGTGGATTCCCTCTTTGATAACTCCCGCCGCGTCAATGCGGTCCGCAGCGACAACAACCGTGCGCTCAAGTCCCTCTCAGATATGCTCAAAGGGAAACAGGGCCGATTCCGTCAGAACCTTCTTGGCAAGCGGGTGGACTACTCGGGGCGATCCGTAATCGTTGTTGGACCGGAACTCCAGTTGCACCAATGCGGTCTTCCCAAGGATATGGCGGTTGAGTTGTTCAAGCCGTTCATCATACGCAAGCTCATCGAGCGTGGCATCGT
>CAYPVN010000058.1:8887-10165 GCA_964414155.1 uncultured Chitinophagales bacterium | reverse complement strand
TCGAGAATACCTCTGCAGCTGACTTGGCAGAGCGTCTCTCTGAATATCCATTCCTTCGAGTTTCAATATATCAATGGAACAGTTGCCTGGAAGGCCTTGATCCCCCTCTTTCATCGCTCGTAACTGTTGGAAATCTAGCTGGTGATTCTTTTCATATTGCTGTTTCAAATGCTATTAGGGATATTTATGTTTCAAGCCCCACTGCTAACGTGCTTGCATTCTATGGGCGGAATCCGCTATATCCTGTCGAACTCCTTCTTGAGGGAATTGAATTAGTTGGCCAGGAAGATGATGTGATTGCCGTTGGTCAATCAACAAATAGCCATAAACCTTCACGACCTATCTGGCTGTCAACGAAACGTTATCATCCGGAGCTTTTTGGGCGTGGAGATCACGCGTTGCTAGAAGAACGTCTTCTTCAGTTGCCTAGTGTGCAAAGCCTCATCATGCCAATCCGCGCCATGTCTGATATTTCAGCATTGAGTGATCTTCCCATCCTTTTCCATGACATTGAACGTGAAATGTTGTTGGGAAATTGGTTCCCATACAGAACCCATCACGTTCTGAAACGAATGCACCGCATCGGCCTTTTGGAGGGGGTACGGCAATGAACGTCGGGATTTTGGGCGGTACGTTCAATCCCCCCCATATTGGACATCTGATCGTGGCTGAATACGTTCGAGAAAACTTGAACCTTAACAAGGTGCTGTTTGTGCCTTCAGCCATATCACCACACAAACAACATCTCGATATTGTAAGCGCGCACCACAGGCTTGCGATGTTGAAGTATGCGATAGAGGGAAACAGCTACTTTGACGTTTCTGAGATTGAAACTCGGCGCGGGGGTGTTTCGTTTACAATTGATACTCTGGAGGGACTGAAAGAGAAATACCGCAGTGACAAACTATTTTTGCTCATCGGTATGGACAATCTCGTTGAGTTTCACTCATGGAAAATGCCTGAACGCATCCTTGAAATAGCAACACTTGTTGTGATGACTCGTCCAGAGGTAGGCAAGAAGGATGCAGAACAAGTGCTGGACGGACGAGCACATGTGTGTCCTGTACCAGAAATTGCAATTTCGTCTAGAGAGATACGGGCGAGAGTTAAAGAGGGTAGGTCGATTCGCTACCTAGTGCCTGCACCGATCGAGGCCTACATCATCTCCAATAATCTCTATCGGTAGACAGATGGGGGAAAAAAGGGGGATTTCGCACCTCGAATGTCATCCTAGTTATTAGCAACTACGTATGTGCTCTCAGGAAACACAGTCATCGT
>CAYPVN010000058.1:0-8787 GCA_964414155.1 uncultured Chitinophagales bacterium | reverse complement strand
AAACTTCAAAACGTCTTCATGCGTCTTAGCAAAGGATTTATTCCCACCGTTAAAGAAATTCCATCTGATGCTGTAATTCCTAGTCACCAGCTTATGATCAGAGCTGGGATGATCCGGTCTCTTGCGGCAGGTATCTATTCAATTCTTCCCCTTGGCCAGAGAGTCATGAAAAAGGTTTGTGACATTGTTAGGGAAGAAATGGATGAAATTGGCGGGCAGGAATTTCACCTGCCGGCTCTTAACCCGGTCGATCTCTGGGAAGAAACTGGTCGAGTCAAGGCCTTCGGGGATACTCTCTTCCATCTAAAGAACCGCCCTCTTGTCCTTGCCCCAACACATGAGGAGGTTATTTGCTGGCTCGCCAAGAACCACATTGAGTCGTACAAAGACATGCCGCAGGTTTGGTATCAGATCCAAACCAAATTTAGAAACGAGCCAAGGCCACGATCAGGTGTTCTTCGGGGAAGACAATTCCTAATGAAAGATAGCTACACTCTGGATACGTCATGGGAGGCACTTGACGAAAGCTACAAGCTTCATGATAAAGCATATAGGAACATCTTCACGCGGTGCGGGTTGAATTTTTTTGTCGTTGGGGCGTCCAGCGGTGCGATGGGAGGCACGGGATCCCAGGAATTCATGATGGAATCGGAGTCTGGGGAGGATTTGGTGGCTGTCTCTGAAGATGCCAGCTATGCAGCCAATATTGAAGTGGCCAGTTCACGTGTTCCAGAGGCCATCCGTAATCTGGAAAGCAGGCCTCTCTCAGAAATTCATACTCCAAATGTAAAGACAATCGACCAGGTGGCGGAATTCCTGAAGGTTGATTACAGCTCTTTGGCGAAGTCCGTGGTTTATTGGGGGGATGACAGGCCATTTCTCGTTCTCATGATGGGCAATGACGAGATGAACGAGTCAAAACTGATGTCTGTACTGGGAGTTGATGTTCGACCGATGGAACAGGAAAAACTCAAGCAATTAACAGGTGCTGACGCCGGATCGATCGGTCCTGTCGGCCTTAATGGATTTACCATCCTCGCGGATAAGCGATTAGAGGGAGCGAACAACCTAATCAGCGGTGCCAACAAAAATGACTATCACTCGCTGAACATCGATTTGCAGCGAGACTGCAAAATAGATGGCTACTATGATCTTCGCATCGTTCAAGCAGGGGAGCTGAGCCCGGATGGCAAAAGTAGATTGAGGTTGGTCCATGGGATCGAACTGGGTCATATCTTCAAGCTTGGCACTAAGTACTCAGATGCAATGAATGCAAAATTCCTCGACGAAAACGGCAAAGCCCAGCCCATTATTATGGGCAGTTATGGTATTGGAATTGAACGTATCGTTGCCTGCCACATCGAACAAAATCACGATGAGAATGGGATCATCTGGGACAAATCCATTGCTCCATATCAGGTGCATCTCATCCCCGTAAGTGTGAAAAGCAAAGAAGTGATTCAGATGGCTGAAAAAATCTATGCCGACCTTGAAGAGGTCGGCGTCGAGGTTTTGATTGATGACAGAATTAACATTAGCCCCGGTTTCAAGTTTAAGGATGCCGATCTCCTCGGAATGCCATACCAGGTCATTGTGGGAGATAAAAATCTTGCAAATGGAAAGATTGAAATCAAGGAACGAAAGACAGGCGACAGATTATTGGTCGATGTCGACGACGTCATCAGGAAAATCCAACAACTGTTGGTTTAGAAAGTATGCATGATGCAACCGTTGCGTTTTCTCATCAATGGAGAGTGGAGAAGTTCTGAGAGAAAACGAACACTCTACAATCCATTTACGAAACAATCCGTTGGTGAAGTGTATCAAGCCTCAGACACTGATATCGCCGACGCAATCCATGCCGCCACAGCTGCGTTTCAAGTAACCCGCAAACTCCCGGCCTATCGACGCGCGGAAGTCCTCTTGGCCGTTGCCCAAGAAATTGAGGCAGACAAAGGAAAGTTTGCAGAGTTAATCACTGCCGAAACCGGCAAGCCAATTACGCTCTCTCGCACTGAAGTTGAGCGATCGATCTTCACCTTCATCATTGCCTCTGAAGAAGCCAAGCGAATCGAGGGTAATGTGCTCCAACTCGATTTGGCCCAACATTCTGAAGATCGGATAGGTATTGTACGGCGTTTTCCAATTGGTCCGATCGGGGCGATAACTCCGTTCAATTTTCCCCTTAACCTCGTCGCGCATAAGGTTGCTCCGGCAATAGCTGCCGGCAATACAGTTGTGCTGAAGCCCGCTTCCAGCGCTTCAATGACGGCCCTGCTTCTTGCCGAAGTTATCCACAAAACAACGCTTCCAAAAGGCGCGTTTAATGTAGCCCCATGTAGTTCACATGAAGCTGAGCAACTGGCTACAAATGAATACATTAAGCTGATAAGTTTCACAGGCAGTCCAGCTGTTGGATGGGGGCTCAAGGCGAAGGCTGGAAAGAAGAAGGTTGTCCTAGAGCTTGGAGGGAATGCGGGAGTCATCGTGGACAAGGACGCGAACCTTTACTACGCCTTGAAACGGATTGTCCAGGGCGCTTACGGTAATGCAGGGCAATCTTGCATTGCGGTGCAACGAATCTATGTTCACAGCGATCTTTACAAGGTTTTTACGGAACGGCTGCTGGAGGCCACCAAGTCAGTCGTTGTGGGAAACCCCATGGACGAAGCAACTCTTGTTGGCCCCATGATCGATGAAGAGGCGGCTCAAAAAGCGGAGGGATGGATTAAAGAAGCAGTTGCGGCCGGAGCACGATTATTGTGCGGGGGAAGCCGAAAGGGCGCGGTGCTCGAGCCTACAGTTCTTGCAGAGGTTAAACCTGACATGAAAGTCAGTTGCGAGGAGGTCTTTGCGCCCGTGGTGACAGTCGAACCGTTTGATTCTTTTGAACAGGCCATAGCAATGGCTAATAACTCCGTATATGGATTGCAAGCAGGCGTTTTCTCCAACAATTTTAAGAATATCATGTACGCATACCAGGAGCTTGAGGTGGGTGGAGTGGTCATTAACGACTCCCCTACTTATAGGATTGATCATATGCCCTACGGGGGCATGAAGAATTCCGGTTTTGGCAGAGAAGGAATCCGGTATGCGATTGAAGAAATGACCGAAATGAAACTTATGGCTATGAACCTGGGGCAAATGGATCAGTAGAATAATTCTGAAATGGCGAGTGTATCCCTTGTGGCTGCTTCGTTATGCGGTTACCCATGTTAGATGAAGGTGACAAACTTGATGATCTATTCTGGGCCACTTGGAAAAGTTGTTCATAACTTTCCATCTGATCCTCTTGATTTTCGTTTGGCCCTTATCTAAGATACACGGTGTGCATTTTTTGTTTCGATACCAACTCATGAATAGCATAATCGCATAATGTCTCAGTCTCAGTTCGTCCACCTTCATAACCATTCCCACTATAGCCTTCTCGACGGTGCCTGCCGGATCGACGACCTTGTTCAGGCCGCAGTAGACAACAAAATGCCGGCGGTTGCCCTTACCGACCATGGCGTCATGTTCGGGGCGATTGAATTCTACAAGAAGGCTGAAAAGGCGGGCGTAAAACCCATAATTGGGATTGAGGCTTACATTATTACGAAGGGGAGCCGGCTCGAAAAATCGACTCAGGTAACTGAGAGCGGCGGCAAAAGAGCTGCATATCACCATATTGTTCTCCTTGCGAAAAATGATCAGGGCTACAAAAATCTTATCAAGCTCTGCACGGTCGGGCACTTGGAAGGATTCTATTATAAGCCCCGCATCGATGCCGGTATACTTCGTGAATATCGTGAAGGGATCGTTGCTCTTTCGGCTTGTGCAGGAGGGGTCGTCTCGGCACATCTCGGATCCGGAAACGATCAGGAAGCGTATGAATCTGCAGAAATATACAAGGATATTTTTGGTGATGATTTCTATATCGAAATACAGAACCATGGCATCGAACGCGAAGCAATAATCAGGCAGAAAGCTCCCAAGCTGGCAAAGGACCTGGGCCTGAAACTCATCTGTACGAACGACGTGCACTATTTGAAGCGAGAGCACGCCATCGCCCATAACATAATGTTGCTGATCCCGGATGCGAGTAGCACAAATACGCCCGATTATACTCAACTGCGATATCAAACCGATCAGGTTTACTTCAAATCCACAGCGGAGATGCTCGATCTCTTTCGTGAGTTTCCAGAGGCCATTGCGTCAACCATTGAGGTTGCTGAGAAGTGTAACCTCAAGCTTGACCTGAAAACGAACTACATGCCGCGGTTTCCCATCCCTGCGGATTCAGGTGTGAGCACACTTGATGACTATTTGGATAAACTCGCAAAGGAAGGATTTGCCCGAAGATACCCGAATCCCGGAAGTGATTTTCAAGCAAGGTTGGAGCATGAATTGAATGTCATCAAGAAGATGGGATACTCGGGCTACTTCCTTATCGTGCAGGACTTCATTGCCTCAGCCCGTCGTATGGGAGTAACTGTGGGTCCCGGCCGAGGGAGCGCCGCAGGAAGCATCGTCTCCTATTCTTTGGGGATCACGAACGTCGATCCGATGAAGTATGATCTGCTCTTCGAACGCTTTCTTAATCCCGACCGGATTAGCATGCCGGACATCGACATTGATTTCTCCGATGACAAGCGTGAGCTCGTGATTCAATATGTTCGCGAGAAGTATGGTCAGGATTCTGTATCTCAGATTATCACGTTTGGCACGCTCTCCTCGCGCGCCGTGCTGAAGGATGTCGGTCGCGTTCTTGGCGTTCCTCTAAGCACAATCGATTCAATCACAAAACAGATTCCCGTTGAATTGGGCAAAGTCCGCCCACTAGCAGACGCTCTGGAAACCATACCTGATCTGAAATGGGTGAAAGAGAGCACCGACCCGAAGATCAATACATTGATCGAGGCATCTTTGGTGCTGGAGGGAATGAACCGGAATGCCAGCACCCATGCGGCGGGTGTCGTCATTGCTCCGGGCAACATTAGTGACTACGTTCCTCTATACAAGACGCCGCAGACGGAAGTCATGACGCAGTATAACATGAAGGATCTGGAAACCGCTGGATTGCTCAAGATGGATTTCCTCGGTTTGCGGACCCTCTCCGTTCTCGACAACGCCCTGCGGTTGATTGCCCGCAACCATGCTGTGGAAATCAACATCGACGCACTTCCTGAAAACGATGAGAAAACTTTTGATCTGTTTTCCACGGGTGATACTGTTGGAGTGTTCCAGTTTGAAAGTTCGGGAATGCGCGATTGGCTGGTGAAGCTGAAGCCGACGAGCATCAGCGATCTGGTTGCCATGAACGCACTTTATCGGCCCGGGCCGATGGACATGATTGGTGACTTCATCGCTCGCAAGAATGGGACGCAGCAAATCAGCTATCTCCACCCGACCTTGGAAACCGTGCTCAAAGAAACATACGGCATCATCGTGTATCAAGAGCAGGTGATGAGAATTGCGAGCGAGATTGCCGGATTCACTCTTGCCAAAGCGGATGTGATGCGCCGCGCTATGGGGAAGAAAGACAAGAAGTCGATGGCGGAGTTGAAGAAGGAGTTCGTCGACGGTGCAGTGACGAAGGGTATGCAGAAGAAACTCGCCGGTGACATATTTGATTTGATTGAGAAGTTCGCTTCGTATGGATTCAACAAGTCACACAGTGTAGCCTACTCTATCGTTGCGTATCAGACGGCGCATCTAAAGGCGCACTATCCCGCCGAGTTCATGGCTGCCACGCTTTCTTCTGAAATCGGCAACACGGACCGAATCGTGAAGCTGATCGATGACTGTCGAAAACTTGGCATCCGAGTTCTGCCGCCCGATGTGAACGAGAGCGACAAGGATTTCACTGTGGTTCATGGCGACATTCGTTTCGGACTTTGTGCGATCAAGAATGTCGGTGAAAGTGCGATTGATACAGTCATCAAGGCGCGTCAGCAGAAAGGGAAGTTTGAAAACATATTTGATTTCTGCAGAAGGGTTGATCTCAGGCTCGTGAACAAGAAATGCCTCGAAAGCCTTGTGCAGGCGGGGGCGTTCGATTCGATGGGCGGACATCGGGCGCAGTATAACGAGAACCTCGAGCGGGTTGTTTCTTTCGGACAAACCCTACTGAATCACTCGCAACAAGGCCAATCGAGTTTGTTCGATTCGGTCAGTTCGAAAGAGGTGGTTACCATCAGCTACCCGCAGTTGACTGATACGCAACGATGGACAGAGTCGGAGAAACTTTCGAGGGAAAAGGCCGTGCTCGGCTTCTATGTTTCCGGGCATCCACTCTTGAAATTCGAGCATGAGATCAATGAGTTTGCCAATGTGCATTTCGGTGATCTCTCAGGTTTCAGGAATGGATCCAATGTGAAGGCGTGCGGCATTATCACGTCCGTCAAGAAGAAGATCGATAAGAGAAACAGGACAATGGCCTTTGTGGGAATTGAAGATTTCAGCGGGAAGGCAGAATGCATCGTCTTCTCTGATGCGTATGCGAAGCATCAACACCAGCTCCAGCCTGATGCAATGGTGATGGTTGAAGGAAAAGGTGAGGTGAACAGCGACCTGTTGAAGATTTTGGTGAATGCCGTTCATCCAATGGAAAAAGTGAGGGAAATGTTTACAAAAAGTATTATCTTATCAATAAATGTAAGCGATATTCATGAGAACACGATCGCTAAGTTGAGGGAGCTCCTTGAAAAGAACAAAGGGAACTGCCCGTGTTACTTTAGCGTTACCAATGCTGCAACGACGACAATGTTCCAAACTAAGAAATACGCGGTTGAGCCTTCGAGGCAATTGGTTGATGAATTAAGAAGGATATTGGGCCCTCACGGTGTGAGGTCACTGAGTTAGAAAAGCAGACAACACAAAAAGACACACAGCAAACTTGCGCTCCCAGATGGATCGGGGGCGTTACAATAAGGAGAGTCAATGAAGCCAATTGAGGTGACAGACGCGAATTTCAAGCAGGAGGTTCTCGATTCTGATAAGCCTGTATTGATCGATTTCTGGGCAGTATGGTGCGGGCCTTGCAAAATGGTAGCACCGATCATCGAGGAGCTCGCAAGTGAATACAACGGAAAGCTGAAAGTGGGCAAGCTGAACGTCGATGACAATCCCGAGACTTCCATCCAGTTCGGTATTCGTAGCATCCCGACGCTGATGGTTTTCAAGGGGGGCAAGGTTGTCGAGCAGATCATTGGCGCTGTTCCGAAGAGGAACCTTGTTGACAGGGTGTTGCCGCACATCAGTGTAAACTGACACATCTGGAAAACAAATATTGCCCGGTCCCTTGCGGGATCGGGTTTATTGTATCTACCCCACATCCATCCTCCTATTGGAACTTTGTTTTGCTGGAGTAGGTTGTTCATGGTAAGTAACACAAATCAACAAAATCATAATGCGGAGACTCCACACATGAGGGCCACAGTAGTTCTCTTGCTCACTTTGTTTACAGGGATTGGTTTTGTGAATGCGCAAACGAGCCTTTGGGTTGTCGATAAGGCTCATAGCACTGTCAACTTTTCGGTGAGTCATATGGTAGTCGCAGAAGTCACGGGCAGATTCAAGGATTTTGATGTCAAGGTAACCCAAACGGGAGATACATTCACCGATAGCTACGTTGAAGCGGTGATCAAAACAGCCAGCGTCAACACCGACAACGAGAGACGGGACAATCATCTGCGGTCGGACGACTTTCTTAATGTAGAGCAGTTCCCTGAAATGATCTTCAAGAGTAATTCCGTAAAAAAGACCGGCAAGAACACCTACAGCATCAGTGGCAACCTGACCATCCGCAACGTGACCAAACCTGTAGTGTTGAACGCATTGTACAGGGGAGAAATCAAGGATCCGAAAGGGAACATCAAGCGCGGGATAAAGGCAACGACAACGATTAATCGATTTGACTTCGGAACCAAATGGAACGCGGCGATGGAATCCGGCAGTCTGATTGCGGGTGAAGATGTTGAGATCACCTTGCTGATGGAATTCATAAAAAGCGACGGTTGACCATTTCTGAAGAACAAAGATGGATCATGTCGCTGCCCAGGTCATGAACAGCGAGTTCAAGCTTCCACCTGAAACACACATCGGCAATGTGCACCTTCAGGTTTCCAATCTGGACAAGTCCCTAAAGTTCTATGTCGAGTTGCTTGGCTTTTGCCAGACGGGAGTTGAAAATGGCCTGCTTGCGCTCTCGAGCTCGCCGACCGGGCCTCGAATAATCCTGCTAACCGAGAACAGAACCGCCCGCCCCAAGCCACCCCGGACTACCGGTCTTTATCACGTTGCAATACGACTTCCCAATCGGATCGCCCTTGCGCGACTTCTTCGTCGCCTTGTTGACCACGGTTTTCCACTTCAGGGATTTGCCAACCACGCGGTGAGCGAGGCCATCTACCTGAGTGATCCTGATGGCAATGGCCTTGAGCTCTATGCTGATCTGCCCCGCAAGGAATGGTTGTGGATAGGAGATCAGATTGAGATGACCACGGATCCGCTAGACGTTGAGGCTCTCGTGGTGGCGGGGGAAAAAGACCCCTCTTCATGGAATGGAATTCATCTGGACACCGATATTGGGCACGTTCACTTGCAGGTCGGAAACCTTCCCCGCTCGGAGCAATTTTATCACGCGATTCTTGGCTTCAATGTTACGCAACGATCATATCCGGGAGCGCTCTTTCTGGCCGCGGGCGATTACCACCACCACATCGGTCTCAACATGTGGGCTGGCCGGGATGCCCCGGCTCCGCCAAGTGATGCAGTTGGGTTGGTCTCGTTTAGTGTCGTCCTTCC
>CAYPVN010000057.1:4277-10379 GCA_964414155.1 uncultured Chitinophagales bacterium | reverse complement strand
TCCTGAAGTATGAAGAAGAGAAGGAATCTGTCTTTCAGTTTGTCCGGGAGGCGATCAACCGCGGCCAGCAAGCCTACTTCGTCTACCCTCTTATTGAGGAGTCGGAGAAGCTGGATTTGAAGGCCGCCACAGTGCATTTCGAGCACTTACAGAAGGATGCCTTCCCGGACTTGCGGCTCGGGTTGATTCATGGCAGGCTCTCAAGTGAGGAAAAGGATGCTGTCATGCAGGGCTTCAAAGAGCGGGAGATCGATATCCTTGTCGCAACGACGGTTATTGAGGTGGGGATTGACGTGCCGAACGCTTCTGTAATGGTCATCGAGAACGCCGAACGCTTTGGTCTCTCTCAATTGCATCAACTTCGGGGTCGGGTGGGAAGGGGAGTAGAGCAGTCGTATTGTATTCTGCTCGTTAAGCGATGGATCGCCAACCGTGCTGCACGGGTTGGAGCGGTTGATGCCCAGCTCTCGCTCGACCAGGAGCGCCAGGCTGAACGCCGTCTGGCAACCATGGTGAGCACCAATGATGGGTTCAAAATCGCCGAAGTCGACCTGCAAATTCGGGGTCCCGGCGATTTCTTCGGGACGCGACAGAGCGGGATACCGGAATTCAAGGTCGCGGACATCATTGCGGATGCTCAAATCCTTGAGGTCGCGCGCAAGGACGCGTTCGATCTTGTTGCCCGTGACCCCCATCTTCAGCGTTCCGAACACCACAAGCTGGCAGAACACCTCCGGATGCAATTCCGCGATGCGCTCGCTCTCGTTCAAGTCGGTTGAACCGGTCGTCGTCGGACTCCTCCGCGTGTCCTCATGGTTGTCGCGCGCGATCGTTGTTATCGCGTGCGCGCGATTGTTCTCTCTTTGCGACTGAAAATGCATTTTTCCCTTGACAACCATTTGAAAAAAGTTATATTAGCAGTGAATCAGTTCGTCGGTACAACACATCGGAGAATTTCTGGATCGAGTACCATCACAGGTTTCACCGCTCTTGAAGACAGTTGCACTTGTTTACAATGCCAAAGCAGAAGCATCTTCTCAATCCTCACTGACAGATCACCCCTCGGCAACTCCCACCCGGCAAGACGATCACACCGCGATCGATGGTGATTCACCTCGCGTCATCTCCACGCCAACAACCGGACGGCAGAATGATCTCTACGCCGAATGGGATACCATGGAGACAGTTCATGCTGTCAAGAAAGCGATCGAAGAACAGTACCCTGTTACTATGATAGAGGCAAACCAACAGGCTTCCCAGAAACTTGCCGAAATCCGCCCTTTTTTCGCATTTAATATGGCTGAGGGCTTGTACGGAGTCTCCCGGGAGGGCCAGATACCGTCAGTCCTGGAGATGCTCCAGATACCATATCTCGGATCGGATCCGCTTACGCTAGGCATTTGTCTTGACAAGTCCAGAGCAAAGGAGATTCTCTCCCATTACGGAATACCGACCGCGCCGTTCGTCGTCCTTCGATCACTGGATCAAGTGCATGATGCCCGCGTTCGGTTCCCCGCGATTGTAAAACCCCTGCATGAAGGTTCCAGCAAAGGAATTTACAACTCATGCTTTGTAGCAAACGCGCTGGCGTTGGAACGAGAGGTTCGTGCAACGATGCTGACGTATGATCAGCCGGTGCTCGTTGAAGAGTTCCTCCCCGGTCGGGAGTTCACAGTTGCAATCCTCGGGAATGGCAACAATCTGCGAATCATGCCCATTGTTGAGATCAGGTTCGACGCTCTGCCAGCAGGTGTGAATCCCATTTATTCGTATGAAGCGAAGTGGATTTGGGATCGGTCGGAGAACCCGCTCCAAATATTTGATTGTCCTGCTCACCTGGATGATAACCTTCGATCTGAAATTGAATCGATTTGCACGGACGCGTATCGCATCCTCAATTGCCGTGACTGGTCACGGATCGACGTCAGGCTGGATGCAAAGGGGCGGCCCCACATCATTGAGATCAATCCTTTGCCCGGGATACTCCCACGACCGGAAGACAATTCCTGTTTTCCCAAAGCTGCCCGTGCATCAGGGATGACATACAATCAACTTATCAATACTGTTCTCAACATAGCATTGGAGCGGTGCGGCCTGAAAGCTGCGAACGTCACACGAGAAGGTGTGAGAGAGCAACCGTCGGTAATGGTAGCATAGAACGCATTTCAACCACCATCTTGAGGACCCGTATGGCCAAGAAGATACGAATTGCCGTTCTGTACAATGAGCCTCTTGTGGGAACAGAAGCTGGTAGGAAGTATATCTCTGAGAACGGCCAGCTTCATGACGGGCCTTCTCTCCGTAGGATCAGAGAGAAAGCAAGACAAAATGCGATTGCAGTCGATCTCTCTGAAATTGGTGTCGTGGAGGAGATGGAAGACATTAAAGCCGCGTTGAATTCTCTCGGCTACAAGACGACGACGTTTAATGTTGATGGGAATGCTTTCAGGTTGATCGACTATTTGAGGGAGGAAAAGCCCGACCTTGTTTTTAATCTTGTCGAGTGTGTTGAAAACGAATCGCAGCAGGAGATGAACGTTGCCGGAATCTATGAACTGTTGAAGATTCGTTACACTGGCGCAGGCGCTTTCGCACTCGGAACGGCTCTAAACAAACCCCGTGTGAAGGAGATCCTCTCGTACCACGGAATCAAGACGCCGAGGTTCCAGGTCTTCCGCACGCCTGAAAAAGTAACGCTGCACGACGATCTCAGTTTTCCACTGATTGTAAAGCCGTCTCATGAAGACGCAAGCGTCGGAATTTCCGATGCCTCGGTGGTCCATAATATGAATGAGCTGCGTCGCCAGGTGCGCTATGTATTTCAGGAATTTGACCAACCCGCTCTTGTGGAGCAATTTATTGAAGGGCGCGAACTGAATGTGGCGATCGTTGGCAATAAGAAGCCTATGACTCTCCCGATTTCTGAAATCGATTTCTCCGGCCTTCATGAGGGGATGCACAAGATAGTCAGCTACGATGCAAAATGGATGTATGGAACCGTCGCATTCGACGGCACCAAGGGTGTCTGCCCGGCCGATCTCACCCCGGCGCAAGAGGCCAGGCTCAGGGAAATTGCGCTCCGCTGTTACGAGATCATAGGCTGCAGGGATTATGCCCGCGTGGACTTCCGCCTTACCAAGGAGAATGTTTTGTACGTGTTGGAAGTGAATCCCAATCCCGACATCTCTGATGACGCCGGATTTGCCCGGTCTGCCCGGACGTATGGCTTCACTTTCCCACAAATTGTTGGGAAGATCGTTGAATCGGCATTTGAACGGTCATTGTAGTGGACGTTTCTGCTTCATACGAGACTTTGACGCGTGCTGAGATTCGACCTCTCAAGCGGGAAGACCGTGAACCCCTGCATCAACTCCTTGTCGAAACGGATGTCTTTACGAAAGAAGAAGTAGACATTGCGTTGGAGTTGATCGACATGTGCTTGAATACAATCAAACAAAAAGACTATATCATCTTCTCATACGAATCTGAAGGTGAGGTGGCGGGGTACTATTGCATCGGTCCGACGCCTGCGACGGATGGCACGTTTGATCTATACTGGATCGCGGTGAAGCCCTCGATGCAGGGTCGAGGCATTGGCAGTTTGTTGAATACGCACGCAGAAAATCTGATCAGGAATCATGGGGGCAGGCTGGTAATCGCAGAGACATCGTCACAGCCGAGATACGAGAAGACAAGACTGTTTTATACAACTCACGGGTACTCCGAACTTTCCCGCATTCGGGATTACTACAAGGTTGGCGACGACCTTGTCGTATTCGGCAAGTACCTTACCTAGTACAATTTGGAGGAATAGAGAAACGCATGGAACTCTGGCAAGAAATGTTGAGACAGAGTGTGGACAGTGGAAAAGATTTGGTGGAGAGGTTTGGTTTTGATAAAGATCAGGCCGAGCGGCTGAACAAGCTCTTTCATATTCGCATCAATCCCTATTACTTGAGTTTGATCCGCTACCCGAATGACCCGATCTGGCTTCAATGCATTCCGGACGGGAAGGAGTTGGTTGAAGATGGGCTGCCCGAAGATCCCCTCGCAGAGGATTCTCACAGCCCCGTTCCAAGCATCGTGCACCGTTATCCCGACCGTGTGCTCTTTCTGACGACAAGCCAATGCTCGATGTATTGTCGATTCTGCACTCGCAAGAGAAAGGTCGGGGACTCCACAAAGATCAACATGAAGTACATCCAGGATGGGATCAACTATATTGCGGCGCATCCCGAGGTGCGCGATGTGATCCTCTCGGGAGGCGATCCATTGATGTTAACGGACTTCATGCTTGAGAAAATCGTCTCTGGGTTGCGGGCGATCCCCCATGTGGAGATTATTCGCCTCGGGACGAAGATGCCGTGTGTACTGCCGCAGCGCGTCACGCCCAAGCTTTGCAAGATGCTGCGAAAATATCATCCCATTTACGTCAACACACATTTCAATCACCCGTGGGAGTGTACACCCGAAGCAAAGAAATCATGTGAGATGCTCGCAGATGCAGGGATTCCGATCGGCAATCAGGCGGTGCTGATGAAGGGTGTGAACGACGATCCGGATGTGATGCTTGAGCTGATGAGGAAGCTCCTGACGATGCGCGTTCGTCCGTACTATCTGTATCAGGCGGATATTACCAAGGGCACGAACCATTTCCGGACGCCGGTGAGCGTCGGTCTCGACATTATGGACAAGCTGCGCGGGCACACGTCTGGGCTGGCGATTCCGCACTTTGTTATTGATGCGCCGGGAGGTGGCGGAAAGATTCCGCTTCTGCCGCAATACGTCCTTGGTCGCAACGGGAATCAGATAATCCTGCGCAATTACAAATACGATATCTACACCTACCCCGATGTTGAAGAAGAGCCAAAAACACCGACTCCGACTGTAGAGAAGAAATTCACACGTAAGAAGGCACGCGTGAAAAAAACGTACCAGCCCGACAAGGTACAAGTGTAGAACTGGAATCGGGAGGCGTTATAAAAAAAGCCCGTCATAACTCGGCGGGCTTTTTCATTTGGTTATCCAGGGGTACTACAACTTCAATTTCCCGGCAAAAATCTGGAGAAAGTGGTCAACCGGGAATGGCTTGCTCAAGAGCATGTCCCGCTCAGGGTGACAAACCGCCTTCACAGATGCCGTATCCGTTGTCCCGGTGAGAAAAATTCGTGTAAGCCGGTTTTGCTCTGACCTTCTCATGAAACTCGATGCCGTCCATCGCCGCCATATTCACATCGGACAGAATGACATCAATTTTTTCCTTCTCAAGAAGCTCCAGCGCTTCAATCCCATTTGACGCAACAACAATGGAGTGACCCACACTTTTGACGGCCATCTGCAACATCTCGAGATAATCAGGCTCATCTTCAACTGCCAATACTCTCATAATCCCTCTCTACGGAATTTCACGAAAATCGTCGCAGGTCAAGATACTCTATTGGAGAGTGTTGTCAACAGACATACCCACATGAATGTGGGTTCTTGGCGCTTGGTGGACAACGCCTTGCCAATGTGAACCAATTTAGTTAGATTCGATCAACGATTCTGTTGAGTTAGCGACCAGCCCTAGAGCGGCGTTAGCCACGCCACTGTTCCTCCATGCGCATTCCCGAATCAAAAATAGATGAAGTCCGCAGCGCATCCGACATCGTGGATGTGATTGCTTCCTACGTAAACCTGAAGAAACGAGGAAAGAATTTTCTTGGACTCTGTCCGTTCCATCAGGAGAAAACTCCATCGTTCAATGTCAGCCCCGAGAAGCAGATGTACCATTGTTTCGGGTGCGGTGTAGGGGGTAACGTATTCACGTTCGTGATGGAGCACGACAAGGTTTCTTTCGTTGAATCTGTGCGGACTCTTGCCTCCCGCGCTGGCATTGTCCTTCCGGAGGAGGGAGCAACAGACAAAGCTGCATCCACTGAAACAGAGAGCCTGTATTCAGCCTGCCGAACCGCCGGCCTTTTTTTCCATGAGAACCTAACGACGACCGTTGAAGGAAAACTTGCTCTCGAGTACTTCCATCATCGCGGCTTTATGGATGAGACCATCCGTAAGTTCGGCCTTGGTTACTCCCTGAACGCATGGGACAGCCTGATGAAATTC
>CAYPVN010000057.1:0-4177 GCA_964414155.1 uncultured Chitinophagales bacterium | reverse complement strand
GAGGGCTATGCGGATTTGATTTCGGTCTACCAGGCAGGGATCGAGAATGTGGTAGCGTCGAGCGGCACCGCATTGACCGAGGAGCAGATTCAGCTTATTGGGCGTTACGCCAAGAACATTACATTTGTTTACGACGCAGACTCTGCCGGCTCGAAAGCGACCATCCGCGGTGTCGATCTCATTATTGAAAACGGACTTGATGTAAAGGTGGCAGCTCTGCCGCAGGGAGAGGACCCTGATTCGTTTGTGAAGAAGAATGGCGGGCCGGCGTTCCAGAAGCTGGTGGACGACGCGGTGTCCTTCCTTGATTTCAAAGCCGACCATTTTCGAGCCGAAGGCCTGCTGGATACCCCTGAGGGACAGACGCGTGCGGTACGATCGATTGTGGAAACAGTCGCCAGGATGAAGGACGAGCTGAAGCGGAATTTCTACATCAAGGGTGTTTCAGAAAAATACGGCATCTACGAGTCTGTGCTGTTTAGAGAACTGGAGAAGCTGTCCGGACAGCAGCGCACGCGAGTTTCCTACCAGCAGCGGCGCGAGCAACATCAAGCAACTCCCATGGCTCCTGCAGAGTCAATCGCCCACCGCATTGGCGATGGAATCCCGGCAGCGGAGCGGGATCTGCTCCGGGTAATGATGGAACATGGCAACGACATGGTGAATTTTGTATTCAGCCACATTGGGCCGGAAGTGTTTGAACGCGATCCTGCTCAAAGAGTAGTACAGATAATTCGTGCTCATGCAGAGAATAGTGACGCATGGGATGCAACCTCGCTTGTGAACGAAGTCGATGATCCAGAAGTCAAGCGCTTCATTGCAGATGTGGTGTTCAGCAAATATGAAATCAGCAAAGGATGGGCGGAGATGGGCTCGGAACCTGAAGAGCCCAATCCCTGGGAAATCGCGGAGCGATGCATTATCGTTCTCCGGAAACAGGAACTCGACACCCGGCTTGTTGAAAATCAGCGACGAATGAAGGAGGCTGCATCACGGGGAGTGCAGGTGAGGGAATTTCTCGAAGAGCATCAGGCGCTGCTGCGAGAAAAAAGAGAACTCGAGACAGTTCGCCTTATAGCTGCTGCAAGCAACGTTACCAAGTAAGAGTTATTGTCAGAACTTCACGCCTCAAGTCTTCTCCAAGCATGAAGAGTCTTCACTCATGGATTCAATTCGAGCAGGTCTGCACCTTTGGTTGCTATTTAGGCATGCTTGACCTATATTTCCTCGTGTCATTCACGAATGGGAGCTCAGTTAGGCTTGCGTCCACTCGCTTCTGCAAAGCAAGTCAAAAGAATCCTGCTTGTCCGTACTGACCGCCTCGGCGATGTTATTCTGACGCTTCCGATGCTTCCCGCCATCCGTGCATGTTTCCCTGATGCCTACATTGCAATGCTCTTGAGACGATATACCGGTGAAATCGTCGAGGGGAACCCTTATGTGAACGAGCTTCTCTGGTATGACGATGATGGGGATACGCTTGTACCTTTTCGCAGGATGCGTCGCTTTCTCAAGGGAAAAGCCTTTGATGTCGCCATCGTCGTGTACCCGAGACTCCGACTTGCCTGGTTAATGTTTCGCTCAGGAATACCGATTCGGATCGGAACCGGTTACCGGTACTACTCCTTCCTCTTCAACCGGAAGGTGTTTGAGCATCGTCGGGATGCCAAGCGCCATGAAGTCGAGTATAATTTGAATCTCTTGAGGGAGATCGGTTGCCCGATTCCACAGAACAAAGTCCGATTTGAGATCGACATTCCTTCTGATGCGATTGGTCATGTCGACAAGATGCTGCAGCAGTTGCATCTCGATCCGGACAAAGAGCTCGTAGTCATTCATCCCGGAAGTGGTGGGTCGGCGCGGGAATGGTCGGCGGAACAATTCGGCCAGCTCGCTGTGAAACTGATTACCGAGAGGGGCGTTCACGTTCTTGTGACGGGCGGGAAAGGAGAAGAGAGGACGGTGGCGGAGATTCTCATTGCAACGCGAGGTCTGGCAATTCCCTTGGTCAACAAGCTGAATCTTAAAGAGCTCGCAGCGTTGCTTCAATCGGTGTCGTTATTCATCTCTCACTCTACCGGACCGCTGCATTTGGCGGTGGCTGTTGAAACTCCGGTAGTAGGCCTTTTCCCGCAAATTACCGCACTCAGCGCGAAGCGATGGGGTCCCTACTCCGGCATTCGGAGAGTACTAATTCCCGACAAACCTATTGACTGTTCGGAGTGCACTCAATCAAACGGCAGACAATGTGCCTGCATGCAAAGCATCGCAGTTGAAGAGGTGTATGCCGCTTCATGTTCAATCCTTGATGGGACGAAGGGAAGACAAAGCGAGATGGGACATGCGTAGGGGAATGCAGAGGACAGGTCGCCTGATGTGTGCGGCCGTGATCGGATTTGCCGCACTCACATGGATCGGCGCTCAAACGAAGCAGCCGAGTTCGACGAAAACGACGTCATCCAAAACGACGCGGCAAAAAGCCCGTGCCGATAGTCTCGCAGCTGCGACGCGTGCAGACTTGCTTCGGAAGGAACTTCGTGCCAAGGCCATCGCGGACTCGCTTGAATATCAGCAACGATCAGACTCGCTTGCCCGTGCGCGAGAGGACTCCATTAAGACCTTTCGGTACCGCAAGGTGCATAACCAGGCTTTCGGAGTCGGCGAGCGATTGGTGTTTGATGTAAACTATGGTTTCATTACCGCCGGTGAGGCGGTGATGGCAGTTACGGGAATGGATTCCATTGCCGGACGACCGTGTTATCGCATCGAGTTTACGGTGAATTCGTTGCCAAGTTTTTCCTGGATCTACAAAGTAGAAGATCAATACCTGACATTCATCGACGTGGAAGCCATTGCACCGCTCAAGTTCGAGCAACACATTCGTGAAGGAACGTATCGAAGGGATTTCATCGCCGAGTTTGATCAGGCCAGGCATGTTGCAAGGACCTCGGAGGGGGAATATCCCATTCCGGACTATGTCCATGATATCATGTCGGCATTCTACTATGCACGGACGTGGGACCTCAGCGGTTTAACGCCAGGACAAGGAATTCTCCTGCAAAATTTTTACAAGGATAAGAGTCACGACCTTCAGGTGAGATTTCTCGGGAGACAAGAGCTGGAAGTTGCAGCCGGAGTGTTCAACACGATTGTTCTGGAGCCGCTCGTGAAAGAAGGGGGATTGTTCAAGAGTGAGGGGCGAATTGTGATATGGCTTTCGGATGATGAACGGAAAATCCCCGTTCGTGTTAACACCAAAGTCGTTATTGGCTCCATCGATACGGAGCTGAAATCGTATTCGGGGCTTGTCGGTCCCCTGCGGGCCCGGAAGAAATGAAAACGAGGAAGCAATGACAAAATTCAAGCGCGCCGACTTTTCCAAAATCAAAACAATTTCGATCAAGAGTCGCAAGAGTAAAATTACCCCCAGGGATTTTGCAAAGCCATTCGACGGGTCGAAAGGTTCGTTCTCCTCCTTCGTTGATAGTCTTCCGAATATTCTTGTGGCGGCTGATCTGGTTCGCATTGCGGATGACATCATTGCGGCACGGAAGAAGAACAAGCCTGTGATCCTCATGATGGGGGCTCATGTCATCAAGGTTGGCCTCTCGCCGGTTGTCGTTGATCTTGTGAAACGGCAGTTTGTAACGGCAGTGGCAATGAACAGTGCCGCCGCTATCCACGATGTGGAAACCGCGATGTGGGGTAAAACGTCTGAAGATGTGGCTGAGAATATTCTTGATGGTCGGTTCGGGATGGCAAAGGAAACGGGGGAGCTAATTAACCGGACACTAAGTGAAGCGTTCAGGGAATCGGATATGGGATACGGTGAAGCGTTAGGAAGAAAGCTGCTGGATCTGGATGCACCGAATGTGAGTGTGCTTGCGACATGTTACGGACAGAACGTCCCCATTACCGTTCATGCTGCAATTGGAACGGACATCATTCATCAGCAACCGACGATGGACGGGGCAGCCACGGGAGAGCTGACGTTTCGTGACTTCAAAGGGTTGTGTGAAGTTTGTAAGGGTTTGACCGGAGGTGGGGTCGTGCTCAATGTCGGCTCGGCCGTTATTCTGCCGGAGGTATTCTTGAAGGCACTTACCGTTGCCCGGAACCTCGGTGCAAAAGCGAAGGGGTTTACCACGGCCGTGTTTGACATGAATATGCACTACCG
>CAYPVN010000056.1:4722-10562 GCA_964414155.1 uncultured Chitinophagales bacterium | reverse complement strand
GTTGCCCGCAACGACAGTGCTGCGCCGCCGCGCGCATCGCCGTCCATCTTGGTCAACACGGCCCCATCGAAATTCAGGCGCTCATGAAACGCCTTTGCTGTGTTCACCGCATCCTGTCCCGTCATTGCATCGACCACGAACAGAATCTCATGGGGCGTAACCAAATTCTTGATCATCTCCACTTCCGTCATCATCTCTTCGTCGACGTGAAGGCGACCGGCAGTATCGATGATAACGACATCCCGCGCATTCTTCCGCGCGTGGTCGAGCGCGTGACCGGCAATAGGCACCGGGGCGCCGCCCAGCTCTGAGTAAACCGGTACGCCGAGCTGTTTACCCAGAGTTGATAATTGATCTATCGCCGCAGGCCGGTACGTATCGGCAGCCACGAGAAGCGGATGATGGCCCTGAGCCATTAGATGCTTTGCAAGCTTCGCACAAAACGTGGTCTTGCCCGACCCTTGAAGCCCCGCCACCATGATCACCGTTGGCGGCGTCGGGGAAAACCGTATCTCCGCATTCGCCGTTCCGAGCAACTTTACAAGCTCATCGTGAATAATCTTGACGATGAGCTGACCCGGTGTAATGCTCTGGAGGACTTCCTGTCCTACTGCCCGATTCTGGACGTCATCGATGAACTGCTTCGCAACTTTGTAATTGACGTCGGCATCCAGAAGGATTCGGCGGACTTCACGCAGGGTCTCGGCGATATTTGCGTCTGAGATTTTCCCCTGCCCCCGCAACTTCTTCAGTACGCCCTCTAATTTCAGACTCAAATCTTCAAACATCGTCTACACACCAATCGATGAAACATTTTCTACGTCGAGGGGGCTATAAAATACGGAAAACCTGTAACTTATGCAAGATGACCCTTTGAAGGGAAAAACAAACACCGCCGAACCGGAGCCCGACGGTGTTTCAATGGTTGCCTTTTCTAACCTCAGCCGGCCTTCTTTAACGCTTCGGCCCCGCTGACCACTTCCAGCAACTCTTTCGTGATGGCAGCCTGACGGGCTTTATTATATTGAAGTTGGAGGGCGGAAATCATTTCGTTTGCGTTTTCGGTCGCGTTCTCCATGGCCGCCATTCTCGCTCCCTGTTCGGCGGCGTTCGATTCCAGTAATATTCTCCAGATCTGGAAATTCAGATGTTTCGGAACGAGGGCACGAACTATTTCGATGCTGGATGGCTCATAGATATATTGTGCCGGTCTGGCCTTCAACTTCCCGCCGGGGGAGGTAACCTGTGAGGGTACCGGAAGGAATTGCTCCACGACAATGCGTTGCTGTGCAATCGACTTGAACTCATTATAGACAATGTCGACCCTGTCGAATTCCCCTCGAAGATATCCACCGATGATGTCCTGTGCAATCGTCTGCGCCTGCGCGAAAATCAGATTACTGTAGACGCCAATGTACTTTCCGCTGATCTTGTGCTGCCTCTTGCCAAAGAAATCCAGTCCTTTTCTTCCAACACAAAAGACACTGAGTGTTCCCTCTTCTTTTGAGGAGGGATACTGAGCCGCAATGTGGTTAGCCGCCGCTTTGAGTAAATTAGAGTTGAACGCTCCGCAAAGACCGCGGTCCGACGTCACAGCAACAAGTGCCACACGCTTCACCTCTCTCGGTGTAAGCAGGGCTTCCTGACTTACGTCGGCGCTTGCGCAGAGACGTCGCAGCAGCTCGTCGATTTTCCGCGCATACGGGCGGGCAGCAACAACATTCGACTGTGCGCGGCGGAGTTTCGCCGCAGCCACCATCTTCATGGCCCTGGTAATCTTCTGAGTTTTTTTCACGCCCGTGATCCGGGCGCGGACTTCTCGTAGCGTTGCCATGTGGTGCTATGCGCCCATCGATGCTTTGAACGATTCGGCAAATGGTTTCAAAATGCCATGAAGTTTGTTGGTGATCTCGTCGTTGAGCTCCTTCTTGAAGGCAATCGTCTCGAGAAGATCGGCGTGCTTGAGTTCCATCGTTTCCAGGAACTCACTTTCGAACCGCTGCACGTGCTCAAGCGGAACCTCGTCAAGATAACCGTTCGTACCAGCGAAAATGCTTGCGACCTGTTTCTCCACCGGCAAGGGTGCATACTGGCCTTGTTTTAACAGCTCGACGAGACGCGATCCGCGACGCAGTTGGTGCAAAGTCGCTTTGTCCAGATCGGAACCAAACTTCGCAAACGCTTCGAGCTCGCGGTACTGGGCAAGTTCAAGGCGTAAGCGACCAGCTATTTTCTTCATCGCTTTGATCTGTGCGTTCCCTCCAACACGCGACACTGAGATACCGACATTGATGGCAGGTCGAATGCCGGAGTTGAACATGCCGGGCTCAAGATAAATCTGTCCGTCGGTGATGGAAATGACGTTGGTAGGAATATATGCCGAGACGTCACCTGCTTGTGTTTCGATCACTGGAAGGGCAGTCAGACTTCCGCCGCCAAGCTTGTCGCTCAGTTTCGATGCGCGTTCCAATAGCCGGGAGTGCAGGTAGAAAACATCCCCTGGATACGCTTCACGACCTGGAGGACGACGTAGCAGAAGGCTCACTTGGCGATACGACTGTGCCTGCTTGGACAAGTCATCATACACAACCAGAGCGTGGCGTCCACTGTCACGGAAATATTCTCCGAGTGTAGCGCCCGAATATGGAGCAATGTATTGCATTGGGGCGGGGACGCTTGCCGTAGCCGCAATGATCGTTGTGTATTCCATCGCGCCTTCCTGCTGCAATTTATCAACCACCTGGGCGACTGTCGAGCTTTTCTGTCCTATTGCAACATAGATGCAGTAGACAGGCTTCACCCCTTCTTTCTTCGCCTTCTCGGTATGCGTATATTTTTGGTTGATAATTGTATCGAGGGCGATGGCGGTCTTTCCGGTCTGCCGGTCGCCGATAATCAGCTCTCTTTGTCCCCGGCCAATCGGAATCATCCCGTCGATAGCCTTGATTCCGGTTTGCAGCGGTTCCTTGACTGGCTGTCGTTGGATCACACCGAGAGCCTTTCGCTCGATGGGCATAAGTTTTTCGGTTTGAATCGGCCCGCGACCATCAACCGGTTGACCAAGAGGGTTCACGACACGCCCCAGCATTTTTTCTCCTACGGGCATCGAAGCGACGCGACCGGTTCGTTTTACCGTATCACCTTCCTTGATCTCGCTGCTCTCCCCAAAGAGAATGCACCCGACGTTGTCCTCTTCAAGGTTGAGCACCATCCCAAACACGCCGTGCGGGAATTCCACAAGCTCGCTCATCACCGCCTTGGTGAGGCCATACACACGCGCAACACCATCACCAACCTGCAGGACGGTGCCCACATCGTAAATATCCGTCTCCTTTTCAAAGCCGGCAAGTTGTTTTCTCAAGATTGCCGAAACTTCTTCCGGTCTTACTTCTGCCATTGTCTATTCCTTTTCTGTATACAAAATCAGTTCGAGAGAGCGTCTCCCGCGACAAAGCGCTCTCTCAGCCGTTCCAGCTGCCGTCTAATGCTTGCATCAAGGACGGTGTCGCCGATCTTCACCATTAACCCACCTCTGATGTGAGAGTCGAGGGAAAACCGCACGCGTACCTTCCTCTTCGTGTACTGTTCGAGTTGGGACTGGAGCGATTGTTCCTGCGGTGGTGTGAACTCGACAGCCGACTTCACCTCCACTGTTACGATGCCCAGCTTCTCATCCCGCAACACGTTGAACTGCTCGATGATTTCAGGCAGCACAGATTCACGTTTCTTGGAAACAATGAGATTGAGAAATGAATGTGTTGATGAGCCAACGCGTGAAGCAAAGAGTGCGTCGAATATCTCCGCCTTCTTCTTCACCGACACGATCGGGCTCGCAACCAACAGACGCAGCTCTCTGGAAGCCTTGAGGAGCGCATCGATGGTCTCAAGATCATGTGCCGTCTGATCGACGAGCTTTAGGTCCTCTGCTACCGCCATCCATGCTTGAGCGTATCGCTTTGCAACGCGAGTATTCTTCATCCTTAACTCTTCTGAAGGTCTTTGATGACGCTGTCAACCAGCTGTCGTTGCCTCGGCGTGTCAAGGTTGGCATCAAGGATCTTGCTTGCCGCTCCGATTGCGAGATCGGCGACTTCCGTTCGCAACTCATTCAGCGCTGTTTCCTTTTCGCGCTGGATCTCCTCCTTCGCCTGGTCAACCATTTGCCGGGAAGAGGTATGAGCGCGCTCAACGATTTCGGCCTTAAGCCGCTCTCCCATCTCACGTCCTTCTTTTATCACCCGCTGTGACTGCTCCTCTGCTTGCGCAAGCTGGCGTTGGTTTTCCTCGAGGAGTCTCTTTGCCTCATTCTGTGCTTCTTCGGCATGATGCAGTGCGTCGGTGATATGCTGCTCTCTCGCGGTCAGCGCCGCCAGCAAGGGTTTCCATGCAGCCACGCGCAGAATCAACAGAACAATAACGAACGTGATGATTGTCCAGAGAATGAGGCCAGGATTGATGTCTAACATTCTGATACCCCAGTGCGACTATTTGGTGGCAAGAATAATGCAAATGGCAAGCGCGAAGAAGGTTGCTCCTTCAATCAGCGCTGCTGCAATCAGCATTGACGTCCGGACCTGCCCGGCTACTTCAGGCTGTCGTCCGCTCGCTTCCATCGCGGCAGCGGCAAGTTTGCCAATACCGATGCCGGCTCCTATAACGGTAATCCCGGCGCCAATGCCCGCCGCGAGAAACCCAAGACCAGTTGATTCCATTGTACTCCTCCTGTAAGATAAGTTGTGTTGATGATCTGTAGAGATTGTTTGGTTGTTTTGGTAATCTCAGTGTGCATGCTCTTCGAGTTCATGATGACTCTCTACGGTCATGCCCAGGCCCATGAACAGCGAAGTCAGCATTGTGAAAATGTAGGCCTGAAGGAAGGCAACGAAGAGCTCGAGGAAGCTGATCCCTACGACAAATCCGACGGGCGCTACAGCAATAAGGTACGATTGAAAAATAAATATCAGCCCAATAAGCGAAACGATGACAATGTGCCCACCCGTCATGTTGGCAAAAAGACGAATACAAAGTGCAAATGGTTTGGTAAACAGCCCGAGGATTTCAATGGGGATCATAATCGGCCAGACCGCCCAATGCACCCCGCCGGTAAGATGAGCAAGATAATGGCCGAGCCCCTGAGCCCTGATCGCAGCAACCTGAATCATGATGAAGGCAATGATGGCAAGGCCTGCCGTGACACTCACATTCCCCGTTGCCGAAGCACCGTAGGGAATAAGCCCGAGCAGATTCATAATCAGGATGAAGAAAAACGTTGTGAGAAGATAGGGCATGTATTTGATCCCCGCGCGTCCCATATTGGGAATGACGATTTCATCCCGAATGAAAACCAAAAAAACTTCCATCAGGTTGCCGAAACCACGGGGGATCCTCTGCCTGGAGTTCTTTCGTGCGGCAGAAATGGCAAGCACGCAGAGAAGCAGGGCGGCAATCCACAGAAAGACAACATGCTTGGTAATGGAGAAATCGACGCTGATCCCTGCAATGTCCACAGGATGAAAACGCGGCAACTCGATGTGGCCGAGGAACGGGATTTCAAGCTCATGGGAATCCTGAACGTGATGCAGTAATTTTGCAAACAGGCTCTCTTCCTTCACTGTATGAGCACTCAATGTATCGGCAGCTTCATGAGCAGCCTGTAGGGTGTCTGTCGAGTTGATGAAAACGGTAACGACGTTCAAGGGGGCTTACTCTTGATTCCTTATGAGAACTTTTTTCTGGATGAACATGATTTCCAACACAAGGTAAACGACATAAAAGCCAAGCAAAAAACTCGTCAGCGCCACGGCGTGCATGTTGAATACTTTGATCAACACGACGAGAGC
>CAYPVN010000056.1:0-4622 GCA_964414155.1 uncultured Chitinophagales bacterium | reverse complement strand
CTGTCAAACTTCATTCCGGTCTCGCTCTTTTCTTAAGGCCTCCGCTTCTTCATCCTGTTTTCTCCCCAGCTCAGTGGCCTTGCGTATGAACGCGATAAGCGCACCGGTGATACCCATTCCAGCGCCGAGAATCATCAGCCACGGCTCGGTGCCAAACTTTCCATCCAACCAACGACCGAGGAAGAAAAAGGCAACAACTGAAATTGCCAACTGCAGACCTAATGTGAGGAAGGGACCAAAGTCTGTACTCCACTTCTTCGTGAACCCACCCGGTGGTGCACGATGTCCAGGTGTGTCCATCCGTTCAGCGTTCCTTCTGCAAACCTTCTCGTGATGCAATAATCTGTGGTGTAGCTACTTGACGGTCTTGCGGAGTAGACATCGCACACCGCCCGTCAAACATTGCGCCCTCATCGACGACCAGCTTGGCCGCTCGAATATCTCCCCGCATAATCGATTTTGCCTCGAGAATCAGTTTCTCTCCGGCCATTGCCGTGCCGTTTACCTTGCCGGCGATCGAAATATTCTGTGCCGCAATACTGCCTTCCACGTTTCCGGTAATGCCAACTGCAGCGTTGGCTTTCGCCATCACTTCACCGACGAGCTTCCCATCGATGCGGATGCTTCCATCGGTTCTAATTTTTCCCTCGATGCTCGTCCGCGGTCCAACGAAGCTCAGTTCACCTTCGTCCTGTCGTTTGTCAGCCACAAGAGTCTCCTTTTTTTATTGAATTTTGGCCGGAGCTAACAAAAACTCATTCGGGTCTTGCGGCACACCGTCTTTCCATATCTCAAAATGAAGGTGTGGCCCTGTGCTTGTCTTCCCCGAAGTCCCGAGGAGCGCAACGACCTCCCCCCGCCTGACGAACGAATGTGCGCCCTTCATCAATACCTGGTTATGCTTATACACCGTGACATAGCCGTTGCCATGAGCTACCATCAACATGTTCCCGTCATCGTACGTCCATCCGGCAAAAAGAACATAACCATCAGAGGCCGCGAAGACTGCTGTGCCACGTTTTCCAGCATAGTCAATTCCAAAATGCCGATGAGATGGATCAAAGCCCTGTGTAACGAAACCTTCCGTCGGTGCAAGAAGGGGAAACGCGGCATGCAACCCTTCATTGCTTGTGACGACCGCATTGTACTGCGATGATCCCGCGTCGTAATCACCTTCATCCAAAGCAATCGACTCAGCCTTCTCGTCTGGAACGGCATTATCGACACCCGAAGTCAACTCGGGCGGGGAAGGAACTTGTTTGGCAAGGGTTCCGGATGATACACTTGTGTCGGACTTGCCTCCTTCACCCAAAGCTCTACGCAGTTGCACGTTATAATCCCGCAACAGCAGAACATCGTCAGCGAGCCCCTTCAACCGTCGCTGAGTCTCAACAATTTCCTTCCCGTACTTTCGTTCAAGCTCCGGGTTGGGAATCGGTACGTACAACGCTAAGGGGGTGTAGATCAGCGCCGCAAGGGTTAACGCCACAATGAGAAAGAACAATGCCCCACCCGTCAGCAAGAGTCGCAGCCTGCTTACCCGCAGTTTCTTCGTTTGCCGGGTCTGGTCAATCGGCACAAACAGAACATCGTACATTCCGCTCTGTTTCTTGTGACGATTATTCTTAGTAGTCATGCGACAACGTGCAAGTTTGGGCAGTCAATATAGTCAAATGCCACCGAAATGTCAACGTAGAAATCTTCTAAGATGCTCTCATTCCTTCGTTTGGGAGGATTTGAATTCACTCCACCGCTGAGATATATACTCCTTCATCTGACGTTTGTAATTCTCTCGATCGAAGTTGAGTGCAAACGCATGAAGAGCATCCGGATCAAACGTCGACTCTTTAAATCGTCGGATCGCGTCAGCGAGGGAATCAACCGTTTGTTCCTTGAACAGAATGCCCGTCTTTACTTTTCCCGTTTCATGGACGGTTTCGCACGCGCCTCCTTTGCCGAATGCTATGACGGGCTTCCCAGAAGCCATCGCTTCAACGGGGACAATGCCAAAATCTTCTTCCCCAGGAAAAATGAGTGCCTTACACCGCGCATATGAATCTCTAACACGATCATCCGGCTGCCAACCAACGAATTGCACCGTAGGACCCGCGATGCGCCGGAGCCGTTGATCCTCCGGTCCGCCACCAACAATCACTAACCGATCCCCGGTCTTGTTAACCGCTCGAATAGCCAGATCAATTCTCTTGTACGGAACGAGGGCACTCACGATCAAGAAATAATCGTCATCCTGATGGCTGACCTGAAATTTTGATGTATCGACCGGCGGATGGATGACATCGGCGTCCCGATTGTACAGCTTCTGAATTCTGCTTTTGACATGTTGAGAATTGGCAATGAAATGATGTGGATGCTTCGCGGCCTGAACATCCCATTTTCTCAAGTAACCAAGAAACGTTCTCATCCCAATCCGGGTGAGTAGGCCGGCGCGATCCTTCCCAAAATATTCTTCGTAGAGATCCCAGATGTAGCGCATGGGCGTGTGACAATAGCAAATGTGAAGTGCTCCTTTGGAGGTTCGGACGCCTTTCGCAACACAATGATTTGAGGAAATAACAAGGTCGAATCCCTTCATGTCAAATTGCTGAACGGCAGTAGGGAATAAGGGAAGATAATATCGATAGCGCGTCAGGGAAAAGGGGAGATGTTGAATGAACGACGTTCGGATCGGCATACGCTCGATGGAGGGAGAGACCGAATTCTTCCGGTGGAGGAGAACAAAGAGTGTTGCCTGGGGGAAAATCTCGCACAGTGCTTCCACGCATTTTTCACCCCCTCGCATCGAGGTGAACCATTCATGGACAATGGCGACATGTTGCGGTGGTTCCATCTGTCGAAGTTCAAATTCAGGAAGAATATACAAACAAGGGGAGGGGGAAGCAATGAAATGCTGTTGCATGGGTGCTGTTTGCTGGTTATATTTTGTCTGGACAAGATCTTTGTTGCATCATATCGACCCCTCTGGTACAGAACGAGAGAACATCGTCCATATCCTGAGTTCATATGAGTATATTCGTCGCGTTGTTGCTCTCCGTTGTCTTGTTCATCGCTTTCGTATCCCTCCTGATCTTCGTCATCGGTCCTGTTATGTTGCTTCAACCCCATCGGCGTACAGAGGAATATTACCGCAAGCATACTGCCATCCTCCATCCCTCCGATCTCTCAATCCCGTGCGAGGAATTGGTTCTCAAAACTGCGGAAGGATTCAACCTGAGCTGCTGGCTGATCAAGGCGGCTCGACCGGCACACGGAACAATTATCTACCTGCATGGTGTGAGCGAGTGCAAAATCGTAGGTTTGCCGATGGCCGCGAGATTCTACGAGCGGGAATACAATATCTTTCTCTATGACTCACGATGTCATGGCTACAGCGACGGGACCTATTGCACGTACGGCTTCTACGAAAAGCATGACACGAGCACCATTATCAATTACCTCACTTCCCGCAAAGACCTCACCGTCGGCAGGATTGGATTGTTCGGCTCGTCCATGGGCGCTGCGGTTGCAATACAAGTCGCTGCACTCGACAAGCGCGTCGTTGCAATCGTTGCCGAGAGTGGATTCGCCACGCTTCGCACCGTCTTTGATGATTACCAGAAACGAATGATCAAGCTTCCCTGGCATTACTTACGGAACATGGTCATCAAGCGATCCGAGCGGCTGGCGCATTTCAAGGCCAATGCGGTGTCTCCATTGGAAGCAGTGAGGGATGTTCACGTGCCGCTCTTTATCCTTCACGGAACGGCCGACAATCTGATCAAGTACACTTATTCCGAGATGCTGTATCAGAAAGCGAATCCTCCGAAAGAGCTCTGGCTTATTCAGGGAGCGAAGCATAATGATATGGCGGATGTTGGAGGGGCAGAATACGAGCGACGAATCCTGGAGTTTTTTGACAAGCACCTTCAGGAATGGACAGACCGAGGGGCTTAGAAGGCGATTGGCTCTGCGATTTGACTCTATGATTGGACGCGCGAGACAATCCCAACAATGCTTTCCACGTGGTAGGTATGAGGAAACATGTCCACCGGCTGGGCTTCAGCAATAACGTAGTCCCCCGTTTGACAGAGGAGTTTGAGATCCCGCGCCTGCGTTGCGGGATTACAGCTGACATACACCATTCGTTTGGGGGATAGCATCTGCAGTTGTTCAATGACTTTTCCGTGCATGCCTGCACGCGGCGGGTCCATAATAATGACATTGGGCCTTGGATGATTCTCAAGCCACGCGGCGTCTCGGGTCAATGTATCCTTCAGATCGCCAAGCACGAATCGGCAATTGCCGACGCCGTTGACCTTTGCATTGCGCTCCGCATCCTCAACCGCCGAGGGGACGGACTCGATACCGACAACTTGTGAGACGTCATCGGCAACGTGCAGCGCAATCGTACCTGTGCCAGAGTACAGATCAAACACAACATCAGAAGGCTTGAGCTGTGCCATTCTTCTTGCTGCCTCATAGAGATTCTCCGCCTGCGCAGTGTTCGTCTGGAAGAATGAGTTAGCCGAAATGTTGTAGGTACGCTTTCCGATTCGCTCTGTGATGTAGCCGGGTCCGTGATACACTTTTTCTGAATCGCCAATTGCTACCTGGGATTTCCGATC
>CAYPVN010000055.1:6776-10985 GCA_964414155.1 uncultured Chitinophagales bacterium | reverse complement strand
TCATCGGCGCGCTCGAAAAGCTGAAGCAACAGCATATCTCGGTTCTTCTCGCCTCACTCGACATGAAACTGGAATCGAAGGAGCGCAACGGACTGTTCCCGCAACTTGCGGCGGCGATGGATCTGGTACTGAGTGTCGCAGAGGGGACTGAGGGAGTGCGGTTGGTTCCTGATGGCAACTTCATTATTCAACATTCAAGATTCGATATTCAATATTCACGGAAAGCATATTCAGGAGGGCCGCATCATGGAGAACCGCAGGTTTGATCTAGAAGATCGACTTATTGAATTCTCAGCTCTTATTATTGACATTGTTGAAACCTTGCCGATTACTCGCGTCGGCAATCACATAGCCGGACAGCTGCTCCGATCAGGAACTGCCGCAGCTCCTGATTATGGTGAAGCACAAGGCGCAGAATCACGCAGGGACTTCATCCATAAGCTCAAAATAGGTTTGAAGGAACTGAGGGAAACCCGCGTATGGCTGAAACTGCTCAAGCTCAAAGTGATTACCCCATCAATTGAAGTGATAGACCGTGCACTAGCCGAGTGTGAGGAACTCACTGCGATCTTCGCAGCAAGCATTTCAACTGCGAAGAAGAATCTTGGAGATGCTGGATGAAATATCCAACAACGAATAAGAAATAAGGAATGTAGAAGTGGAGGTACTCATGGGACGCACAGTACCGACCTTTACCATGGTCATCCAGGCTGAGATGGAGACATGGTCCAAGTTTCGACGTGGGCTCCGCAAGGAAGACCAAGAGGCATTGGATGAGTTATTCCGTGCAGCGCGGATGCAGCTTGCCGGCAGCGCGTACGCCGCGCGGCCGATCCCATTCGAAAGCATCGTGATGTCGATGCTCATTAAGCAGCAACGGATGATCGGAGAACTGCAGAAGAAACTGGCTGTGGAGCCTTCTGCAGATGGCGTTGCAGTGGGATACATAGAACTCGATGATAGGGCAGCGTAACCAACTTCACATTCAATATTCCTTGTTCGATATTCATTATTCATACAGGAATATTGAATAATGAACGCAGAATGATGAATGAAAAAGTATGGGGCGATCACTGCACAGCTTTTTGACCTCTATCCTTCATCGTACGGACTCACTTTCTGGTTCATCGACAACGAGGGAGGGAAACACACATGCACGCATCCGTACGTTCCGGCGTTTTACATGCATTTGTCGCCAGACGAACAGCACCAGCTGGAAGCAATGCTCGGTTCTCTGCCCTGCAAGGTGACGCTTGGCCGGTCCCTTCAGAAGGAGATCTACAGGAACGAAGAGTGGGAAGTCGCGCGCGTCAACGTGCACGACACATTGCAGTTCAAGCGGATCGTGCAGCGGCTTGAACGTCACTTCCCCCATTACGTCTTTTTCAATTCCGACATTCCTGTCCCGCAGCTTTTCCTGTATTCCACCGGACTCTTCCCGCTGGCATACGGGGAGTATGGCATTGATGAACGCGGGCGGCTTGTCGAGTGGCAGTTGAATGATGCATTCGATGCGATGGAGTATGGACTCCCTCCGCTGACAACGATGACGCTGAAGAACCGTCCCGACTTCGTCAACCCCAAACACCGCAAGACGTATCAGTTGGAAATCGGCTACGAAGGGCGTACCTATAGCCTTGAGAACGAGGAACCGGCGGACGTGCTGCACTCGCTCAACCGACACCTGCAGCGGTGCGATCCGGACATTATCATGACGGAATACGGCGATGCCATCCTGATACCCATGCTGACGCGCCTCTCGGTGGAGGAAAACGTACCGCTGCTGCTCAACCGCGATCCGGCAGCCGGGTATTTCACCACGAACGAATCCAGCTACTTCGCCTACGGCAAGATCGTCCATAAAGACGGCGCATTCGAGCTGGCCGGCCGCTGGCACCTCGACACAGAGAACTCCTTTATGATGGGGGAAGCGAGCCTCGACGGCGTGGTGGAGATTGCGCGGCTAACACAGCTGCCACTGCAACACCAGGCGCGCTCCACCATTGGTACGGCGCTTTCGTCCATGCAGCTCTCCTGGGCGATACGGAACAACTATCTGATCCCGGCCAAGAAGCGGGAACCGGAGGACTTCAAATCCGCGGCAACACTGCTGCTGGCTGATCGGGGCGGGGTCATCTTTCAACCCAAAATGCCTGCCCGCCCTCTGGGACAAGAAGAGGCAGGCGGGGGATACCACGAACAGATCGCAGAACTGGATTTTGTGTCAATGTACCCGACGATCATGGTCGAGCACAACGTCTCGCCGGAGACTGTGAACTGCCGTTGCTGTACAAAGGAAGAAGCGCGAGAGATCGTGCCGGAGCTGGAGTACAGAATCTGTGGGAAGCGCGAAGGCATTGTGCCGTCCACGCTGCGAACGGTGGTGCAGAGGCGGGCACACTATAAGAAAGAGAAGAAGCGGCTCAAGAAACTGCAGGACCCGCAGTGGATGTTGTACGACCGCCGGCAGAACGCGCTCAAGTGGATGCTGGTGACTTGCTTCGGCTACCTCGGGTACAAGAACGCACGCTTCGGCCGCATTGAAGCGCATGAGTCAGTCAACGCCTACTCACGGGATGCCATTTTGAAGGCCAAAGAGATCGCAGAGGGCAAAGGCTACGAGTTCATCCACGCCATCGTCGATTGCATGTGGCTGAAGAAGGAGGGGGCCACGGAACAGGACTACGAAACGCTCGCAGCCGGGGTGAGCAGGGAGACCGGCATCGACCTTTCGCTCGAAGGGATCTACAACTGGATACTCTTCCCGGCCAGCAAGATGGACCCGCACATCCCGACGGCGAACAAGTACGTGGGGTACTACACCCATGGAGAGATCAAGATCCGCGGCATCGAAGTGCGGCGACGCGATACGCCGGTGTTCATCAAGCGGATGCAGGGGGAGATGCTGAAGCTGCTCGAACATGCAAAAGGTGTGAAGGAGGTGGAAGCGCTCGTGCCGCAGATGCTGGAGAAGGCGAAGGACTTCATCGATCTCCTCCGTTCCGGCAAAGTTGACCCTCTGGAGCTGGTGATTCGACGGCACATCATACAGGAAGCCGATGAGTACAAAAACAGGAGCGCGAGCGCGGAAGTGGCGAAGGCGCTGGACGAAGCCGGCATCAAGCTCCAACCCGGCGAGATGATCGAGTACGTTATCGTTGACGCAAGCGGGAAAAAGAAACCGCAGAAGGCAGTCCCCCTCGCGCTCTACTCATTCGACGATGGTTACGACATTGAGAAGTACACCGAGATGGCACTGAAGGCAGTGGAGACGATGTTATTGCCGTTTGGGTGGGATATAGAAAAACTGGGAGATGTTGTTGCCGGGAGAAGGAAGCCAGGACAAAGGAAGAAAACAGAGACGACACAACCGCCCGTCTTGATTGAACCACAAAGGCAGGCGGGGAGATGGAGCTGATGACCGCTGAATAATCAATCTGTGAGGATCCGTATCATCAGAGTCAGGTCTTTGGGGTCAAACGGCTTCGTCAGGTAATCATCCGCGCGGGTCTCCGTCAAGGTTACCTCCTTCTGAGACCGTACTGCGTCGAATCACTCCCGTACGACGGGAAGGCCGTCGCGGTTCCACTTGGTGAGGCCGCCGATCAAGCTGAAAACTGTGAACCCCTGTTTTGTAAGAAGTTTTGCTGCGCGTGCACTCCGAATCCCGTGGCTGCAATACGTGATGATGGTCTTGTCTCTATGTGTCTCCAATTCAGCTATTCTCTTTTCGAGCTCTTTGATTGGAATGAGTATGGAGTTTTCAAGATGTCCCAATTCATCGTTGTACTCAGCCTTCGACCTGACATCAAGGAGAACAACACCGGGGTCGTTCTTGATCTTTTCCATCGCTTGTTGCGGAGAGAGAATCTTGTAGCCCTTTGGGTTTTCCACGACGGCCTTATCATCCATTTCCATCCCGCAGACGGAACACTTTGCAGGCTTCAATGAAACCTCATCAGTGCAATACATCGGGCAGATGTATTCTACTTTGCTTTGAGCTTGGGATTGAGCTGAAGTCTTTTTCTGACTCAACGCTGGGCTGGCAAGAATTGAACACGCAAAGATAAAAACAGAGAACCGCATAGAGGCACCTCAACTCAAGTGAATATCATTGATCGATAGAACAGAATATGACAAGAATTGATTCCTCCCGAAAGCAGGATCTCACATCAAGGAACAAATCCCTCCATGAGCTAGTACGCAAGA
>CAYPVN010000055.1:0-6676 GCA_964414155.1 uncultured Chitinophagales bacterium | reverse complement strand
ACTGGTTTGGCGACAACAACAATGTCTGGCTGAACACTGTAATGCTGGAACCCGAACATCTTTCCCGTGCGGCCAATACCAGACTGAATCTCATCGGCAACGATCAGGAATCCGAACTTTCTCTTCAGCAGGGAAAGCTCCTCTACAAACTCCCTCGACACCGGTCGGATACCCCCCTCGCCTTGAATGAATTCCAGCACAACGGCCACGGTGAGCTCGCTGATCGCTGAACGGAGCCTCTCGACATTGTTGAATTCAACCACGTGGCAACCCTGGAGGAATGGTTCATAGCCGTTTCTGTACTTTGGCTTATCCATGATCGAGAGTGCGCCCATGGTGCGGCCATGAAACGCATTGGAGAATGAAATGATCTCAGTCTTGTTGAGCGCCGAGCCCCATTTACGACAAAGCTTGATTGCTCCCTCGATAGATTCCGTCCCACTATTGGAGAAAAATACGCGCTTATAGCCCGAGTACTTCGTCAACAATTCTGCCAGCTTGAGTTGAGGCTCTTGGAGGTAATAATTGGAGAGGTGGATGTACTTCCGACTTTGCTCTTGAATCGCTTGTAAAAGAAGAGGGTGGCCATACCCTAATGCATTGACCGCAAGTCCTCCAAACATATCAAGATAGCGGGCCCCATCGGCCGCGTGGATGTACACTCCCTCTCCGTGGTCAACATCCAAAGGGAGGCGCTTGTAGGTATGGAAGAACACAGCTGCTTCGCGTTCAAGAGCGTTCATGGAACACCGGTTGGTATGAGAAAAATAATGGTACTCATGTCTTGCATAAGAATACAGAAAAATGTATATTTATGCAAGTCAAATGTTTCGCCACACCTCTTTAGCTTTTGCTCTATGATTAAGGCCGCAATCATCGGTGCTTCAGGGTACTCGGGATCAGAGTTGATGCGACTGGCTTCACGTCGAAACGACATGAAGCTTGAGAAGGTCATTGCGGGCTCATCCGTAGGACAACGTGTTGATGCACTCTATCCTGCCTTCAGCGGGTGTGTCGATCTGACGTTCGAATCACTGGAAGAGAATCATTTCGATGGCGTTGATATCGCGTTTGTTGCTCTGCCATCCGGCGAAGCGATGCACGTAATGCCGGAACTTCTTCAGAAAGTGAGACGGGTAGTTGACCTCGGCGGCGACTTCCGTCTGCCATCGGTTGTGCTATATGAACAGTTCTATCACCACAAACATACTGCTCCCGAATTGCTGGGCTCGGCAATCTATGGGCTGCCAGAACTCAACTCCAGGAAAATCGCTGATGCCTGTTTCGTTGCGAACCCGGGTTGCTATCCCACGGGCGCGATCCTCGCACTGCTTCCAGCATTGACGAGTAAATTAGCGGCGAGCAAGGGGATTGTAGTCAATTCCCTCTCCGGTGTTTCCGGGGCCGGGAGAAGCGCGACGTGGGAGCTGAGTTTCACCGAGGTCAACGAGAACATCCGCGCGTATAAAGTAGGAACCCATCAACATATTCCTGAGATTCAGACGATCCTCTCTGCGGCCGCAGAGACGGAAGTCAGCGTTTCATTCGTACCGCATCTCGTGCCGATCACCAGAGGGATCTATACGACTGTACATGCACAACTCAATGGCGCAGCGGACTTGCGAGATGTGATTGAAACGTACCGGAGCTTCTATGCGACTGCGCCCTTTGTGCGAATCAAGAACCAGATCCCCCAAATCAAGGATGTTGCCTATACAAACTACTGTGATATCGGAGTTGCTGTCGACTCGCGAACAAATCAATTAATCATCATTTCCGTTATCGACAATCTCATCAAAGGGGCTGCAGGACAGGCGATCCAAAACATGAACATCATGTTCGGCCTTCCGGAACAAACCGGACTGCAATAACAGGAGACCCGTGTTCGACGAATCTCATAAAGGAATTACCGGCCCGAAAGGCTTTCTGGCAACTGGCGTGCATTGCGGTGTGAAGAAAGCCAAGAAAGATCTCGCACTGGTATTCTCAACGGCGCCGGCTATCGGAGCAGCAGTGTTCACCCAAAACAAAGTACCTGCCGCGCCGATCATTGTTGACAAGCTCCAACTGAACAAGTCTTTCAACACACGAGCGATTGTCATAAACAGTGGAAATGCCAACGCCTGTACGGGGGAGCGTGGTTTGAACGATGCATGGTCGATGGCCAAAACAGCCGCCCGGTCACTTGGAATTTCAGAATCTGAAGTGCTCGTATCCTCTACCGGTGTAATTGGGCAATACCTTGCGATCGAGAAGATCGAATCCGGCATTGTAAGAGCAGCTCCTACGCTGAGCGTAGAAGGGCATACTGACGCCGCCGAAGCGATCATGACCACCGATACGTTTACTAAAGAGCTTTCCGTGCAGGTTGCACTTGACGGTGCCATGGTGACGATTGGCGGCATGGCCAAGGGATCGGGGATGATCGCTCCCAACATGGCAACCATGCTCGCGTTTGTTACAACAGACGCTCGCATCACGCCGGAATTACTCCGTTATTCGTTGCGCCAGGCTGTTGATCGGTCATTCAACCGCATCTCTGTTGATGGGGACATGAGCACGAACGACATGGTTGCGATTCTAGCCAATGGCCTCGCGGGTAACAAGGGACTCTCCAGCGTTGAAGATCCATCCTACATTATGTTTTATGATGCACTCGTCTATCTTCTGGTGCGACTCTGTAAGATGATTGTGGTGGACGGTGAAGGGGCCACAAAATTTGTTGAGATTCAGGTGACAGGTGCTGCGTCCGAGAACGACGCCGTGCGGGCAGCGCGCGCAATTGCAAATTCAAGCCTTGTCAAGACTGCCCTACATGGCGAAGACGCGAATTGGGGCAGAATACTCGCGGCGGTTGGGTGCTCGGGTATTGAATTCAATCCTGAAGATGTGGAAATCTTTTTTGGGGACGTTCCCATCCTGCGGCAGAAATATTGTATTGACTTTTCAGAGGAAGATGCGAAGCGAGTATTGAGTCAGAAGGAGATTACGATTACTGTCGATCTCCATGAGGGGCCGGGGTCTGCTTCCTTCTGGACCTGCGATCTTTCAAAGGAGTATGTTGACATCAACGCAAATTACAGATCGTAACATGGTGCACACATCCACATCGACCAAAACAGAAATCCTGATTGAGGCGCTGCCGTATATTCAACGGTATGAGGGGAAGGTATTTGTGGTGAAGTATGGTGGTGCAGCGATGATCGATGAGGAACTGAAGGAGACCTTCGCCCAGGATGTCACCCTGCTCAAGAAGATCGGTGTCAAAGTGGTGATCGTACATGGTGGTGGAAAAGAGGTGACGGAAATTGCGGGGAAGCTCGGCATCGCCACAACGTTCATCGACGGGCAGAGGTACACGGATGCGCCCATGATGGATGTGGTGCAAATGGTCCTGGCGGGAAAAACCAACAAGGATATCGTTGCGCGGATCAACCAGCACGCCGGCGAAGCCGTCGGTCTTTGCGGCATTGACGCAGATTTGCTGCGTGTAAGGAAATACACCGAAAGTGGTACTGATCTGGGTCTGGTTGGTGAAGTCATCAATGTTAATACGTCCTATCTGAATCTGCTGCTGGGCAACGGCATCATGCCGGTGATTGCGCCCATTGGTGTCGACGATCGATGGCAGGCGCATAATATCAATGCGGATATTGCCGCTGCGAAGATCGCTGCTGCTCTCCAGGCGGAGAAGCTGGTGTATCTGAGCGACGTCGAAGGAGTGTTGGTGGATGGGAAGTTGGTGCACAGTATGCGTCAGGAGGATGCACAACAGCTCATCGAAGCCGGAGTTATTACGAACGGTATGATTCCCAAAATTCACTCAGCGTTCAAAGCGCTTGATGCCCGTGTGAACAAGGTACATCTCATCGATGGCCGCGTAACGCATTCCTTACTTCTTGAAATATTCACCGACGAAGGTATCGGCACGGAGCTTCTCAATTTCTCATCTCGCACAACAGAGGGAGTTCTGCAATGAAAAGAGACTTCATTTCAATGGCTTCATATTCCGGCGATGAGCTTTCCGAGATTTTCTCCCTGACGAAAATCTTGAAAGAGGAACGACCGACCGGCAGCCGGCCTCTTACGGGAAAAACTGCCGCCCTCATCTTTGAAAAGCAATCGTTGCGCACACATGTCTCGTTTGAAGTGGGTGTCCTGCAGCTCGGTGGTCAGTCAATCTTCCTTTCGCAGGAGAACATCGGGTTGTCATCGAGGGAAGGTGTGCGTGATGTCGCGGAAGTACTCTCCCGCTATAACGATGTGATCGTTGCCCGGACATTTTCGCACAAGACAGTTGAAGGGCTCGCACAGTTCGCGTCGGTTCCCGTCATCAATGCCCTTTCAGATCTCCTTCACCCATGCCAGATCATGGCGGACGCGTACACCCTGATGGAGCGCGGGTTGTTTTCTGCGTCGACAAAGATTGCTTTTATCGGAGACGGAAACAACGTTGTGAATTCATGGCTGGAGCTGGCGGAGAAGCTGCCGCTCCATTTCGTTCTCGCATGTCCCGAAGGATATGAGCCCGACGTACAAATTCTCTCTCGTGCTCAAGCAACCGGTATAAGCAACATCGAAATCGTGAGAAACCCATTCGAGGCGGCTGAGGATGCAGATGTTCTTTATACCGACGTGTGGGTGAGTATGGGTCAGGAGAAGGAACGAGCGGAGCGAGTAAGAACTTTTCAGCCGTATCAAATTAACCAGCAACTGTTGTCGGTGGCTTCGCCTGGCTGCGTCGTGATGCATTGTTTGCCCGCTCATCGGGAAGAGGAGATTACGGCGGAGGTTCTTGAAGGGAGGCAGTCAATCGTGTTAGATCAGGCTGAGAACAGACTCCATGTGCAGAAGGGAATTCTTGTGCATCTCTTCATGGAGAAAGAAATCCATGCAACCCCAAGTCATCGGTTGTACGAAGCGGTGACAGCGTAGAGGATGATGATGAAACAAACGCGGCACTTTACCATCAAGGAGATCATTGAAACGATTCCCATTGCCAGTCAGGACGAACTTCGGCTTGAGCTAAAGCGACGCGGTGTAAAAGTCACCCAGGCTACACTCTCTCGAGACCTGAAAGATCTTGGCGTAAGCAGGGTAATCTCTGGGGACAGGGCAAGGTATGCGCTTCATCTGGGAGGAGATGCGAGAATCTTGCGTCCGCTCGTTGGTGCGGAAGTCGTCTCTATCGTTGCAAACGAGAGTCTCATTGTAATTAGGACGCTGCCGGGGTGTGCAAACACCGTAGGTGAATTCATTGATGTGCAGAAACATCCGCACATTATTGGCACGGTGGCTGGGGACAATACATTGCTCGTGATTCCCCGTTCACAGAAGAAGACGAAGCAGGTGGTGGATTTTCTCAAACAAAGACTTATAGAAGGAATGTAATGCCAAGAACGAAGATTGTTGTTGCGTATTCCGGCGGTTTGGATACTTCTGTTATGATCAAGTGGTTGATGGAAAAATATGATGCGGAGGTCGTTACCGCGACCGGAAATCTCGGGCAGAGAAAAGAACTCACGGGTGTGGAGGAGAAAGCGTACGCAACCGGCGCCTCGCGTGCGTATATAAAAGATCTCACGAAAGAATTTGTTGAGGGATATGTTTTTCCCGCGCTGAAAGCTGGAGCTCTCTATGAAGGGGTCTATCCTCTCGCAACATCTCTTGGACGTCCGCTTCTTGCCAAGCTTCTTGTAGAGGTGGCTCGAAAAGAGGGAGCCACAACCGTTGCTCATGGTTGCACAGGCAAGGGTAATGATCAAGTCCGGTTTGAGGTATCCGTTGCCGCGTTAGCTCCAGACTTAAAAGTACTGGCGCCGTTGCGGAGTTGGGAATTCAAGTCGCGGGAAGAAGAAATTGCCTACGCCAAGAGACACGGCATTCCCGTCGCGGCGACTGTTGCGAGTCCGTATTCCATCGATGAGAACATTTGGGGCACAAGTATTGAGTGCGGCGTTCTCGAAAACCCGATGGTCGAACCGCCGGCAGGTGCATACCAACGCACGGTCGCCCCGGAGGTTGCACCGGATGAGGCACAATATGTTACCATTGAGTTTGAAAACGGAGTTCCAGTTGTTCTCGATGGCGAACCTTGCGATGCGGTTAGCCTCATTCATCAGCTCAATGACATAGGTGGCGCGCATGGAATTGGCAGGATCGATCTTGTGGAAAACCGGCTTGTGGGAATAAAGTCCCGCGAAATCTACGAGGCACCTGCAGCCACGATTCTGCATTTTGCCCACACGGAGCTCGAGCGGCTTACGCTGGACAAGAGCGTCTTTCACTTCAAAATGCAACTCGCACATGAGTATGCAAATCTTGTCTACAATGGTCTCTGGTTTTCTCCGTTGAAAAAAGCGCTGGATGCTTTCATTGATGAGACGCAGTCTGTAGTTTCGGGTATCGTGAAGGTGAAACTCTTCAAAGGAAGCGTCTGTATTGCGGGGCGTGAATCGAGGTATTCACTCTACAACGCAAAGCTCGCGACGTATACGGAAGAAGACCAGTTCGATCACACATCTTCGGAAGGGTTTATCAAGATCTTCGGCCTGCCGTTGAAGACATACCATCAGGTTCATGCAGACAAGACCGTCAGTGAGTCACTTCTCCAGCCACACTCTGCCCGATGAAAATCTGGCACGGCCGCTTTCGCACACCCCTCCATCCAGAAGCA
>CAYPVN010000054.1:7169-11020 GCA_964414155.1 uncultured Chitinophagales bacterium | reverse complement strand
AGGATTGAATGATAATAGCCAAAACGGTTGTGAGTTTCAATGAGGTTTGGTAAATCCGGTGGTAGGACAAACATTCCTGTTTGTCCGTTGTGGTCAGACAAAAATGTCTGACCTACCCTATCTAATCACCTCAAGCAGCTCATCCACAATCTGGTATTTCTGGAACGGCGGCAGCATGTACGCGCCGGCAACCATGGATTTTGCTTCCTTCAGGAATGACCGCGATATCCCAATCCCGACCGCGGCCCCATGATCTCCTGCATTGCGCATCTGGTCGCGGATCTCGTCGGGGATTCTCATGCCTGGCACCTCATTGTGCAGGAACTCGGCATGCTTGGAACTACGGAGCGGCAGTATGCCAAGCATCAACGGAATGTGAAGATGTTCGATGCGTTTCAGGAATTGCTCCAGTGTTTTCATCTCATAGACCGGCTGGGTAAACACAACCTGCGTCCCTGCCTCGACCTTCTTCTCCAACTTTTCAATCTCCTTGTCGAGATCGTCCGCGATAGGGTTACCGGCACAGGCAATAAAGAACGACGTCGACTGACCGATCGAATTGCCGAGCAGGTCGCTGCCTTCGTTCATGGATTTGACGGCCCGGATCAAACCGATCGCATCAATATCGAAAACCGATGTAGCATGTGGATAGTCGCCGATGTTTGTCGGGTCGCCGGTAATGCAGAGGATGTTGCGCAAGCCGAACGTATGCGCTCCCAACAATTCTGCTTGAACGCCAATCATGTTGCGGTCGCGGGTGGCCATATGCGTCATCGCTTCGATGCCGACATCACGCTGGATCATGGCAGAGATCGCAATTGAGCTCATACGCAGCCTAGCGCGTGCGCCGTCGGTAATATTGATTGCATCGATGCCGCGCTGGTGGAGAAAGCGCGACCCTTCAATCACCGATGACATATCCAGGCCGCGAGGAATGTCAAGCTCGACCGTCGTCATGAACTTCTTGCCAATGTTCCTGGCGAAGCTGGAGCGGCTGTCAAAGCGCGCACTGGGCCGTGGACGGTCCTTGATGCTGACCGATACCGCTTTGGCCTTCATCTCCGGTTTGCCGATCCGTAGACCCTGAATCGCCCTCGCCATCGCAGCAATGTGAGCCGGTGTCGAACCGCAGCATCCGCCGACGAGTGTCACCCCGGCTTCCACGAGCTCCTTCGCGTACGTGCCGAGATATTCGGGTGTTGTGTGATAGATCGAGCGGCCGTCAAGAAGCGTCGGAATTCCTGCAGCGGGCTGCGCGGAAAGGATAACGCCGTCTTTGTGCATGCTGCGGATGATGCTGAACATTCGTTGCGGCCCCACTGTGCAGTTGGCGCCGACAATGTCAACGCCCTGCTCTATAATATGTTCCACAACTTCAATAGGATATGATCCGGCAAGAATCGCGCCGTCTTCGGCAAAGGCCTTTTGGGCTACGATGGGAATGTCGGTGAGTGACTTCGCTGCTGCAATCGCTTCATCCAGCTCCTGCACGCTCACGAACGTCTCGAGCATCAACAGATCGATGCCGCCTTTCAATAGCATTTCAATTTGTTCCTTAAACGCATCGCGCGCCTGTTGGCGCTTCACCTTGCCAACAGGTTCCAGCAGCTTCCCCACAGGGCCGACGGCCCCTGCGACATAGACATTTTCCCCGGCAGCCCGGCGGGCAATCTCGACACCGCGGAGATTGATCTCCTCAAGCCTATCCTCAAGATGGAATTGCATGAGTCGCAACCGGTTCGCGGAGAAGGTATTGGTTTCGATGATCTCCGATCCGGCTTCGATATATTCCCGATGAATACGCTGGACGATATCCGGGTTCTTGATGTTCTGGATCTCGTGCGGCCTCTCTTCATACTCGTAGAGGTCGAGAAGCGTCCCCATAGCCCCATCGCAGAGGATTGGTCCTTCTTTAATCCGGTCGCGAAACGATTTCTTCATTGGTTTTCTCTAAAAAGAGGGATCCCGTCCAATACAATTGGACGGGAAGAAAGTTAGACAATTCAGTCGCGAGATTCAAGAAGATGGCGTTCCTTCGCCCTCCACGCTATTGTTTGAGAAGCGGCTCAAGAGCTGAGGCTAGCTCAGCATACGATGTCGCGTCGATATGTGTCTGCACCAGCTTTCCTGTCCGGTCAAAGATAAATGTGGTCGGCAGCGCACCTCGCCACTCAGGAGATAAGGCGTTCATGAACGCCTCGTCACGACGGGTCTGTTTGATATACGTCGGGAATATCACCTTCATCTTTTTGAGAAAAGGATAAACGGCTCTGCGGAGTTTTCGCGGGTCATCGACGGAAATGAAGACAACATCCAGTCCGCGATCAGCATAAGAGCTGCGCAATTTCAGCAGATCAGGGAACTCCTGGACGCACGGGACGCACCATGTTGCCCAGACGTTCACCAGAAGAATTTTTCCTCTGGATTTCTGAAGCTCCTTGACCAGCGATGACTCATCTACAGGAAGAACAAGTGGATTGGTATCTCTGCCCTTTTGCTGCCCCGTTGATACGAACAGGGGCAGCATCAGGGCGACAAAACTCATACATAGAAAGCGCATTATCCCTGCTTCTTCGCTCTCTTAATACTGCAGCCGAATGCCTTCGTTTCTGCGCGGGCAACATCTTTGCCGGAAAGAAGAGCGTCGAGCGCCACGCGGAGGTCCCAAGCGGATACCTCATCGGAATCTCTGCTGTCATCAATGCGGCCATGGTAGCGAAGGACGCCCTTGTTGTCGAGTACGAATACCTCGGGCGTGACCGTGGCACTGTACAGGTCGGCCACCACATTGTCGACATCCTTCAATATCGCAAACGTAAACCCGTTCTCGCCGGCGTGCTCTTTGATTTCTTCAACGTCTTCCTTGACATTGGAATTGATTCCGAGAAAAGTGATCCCCCTTGACGCATAGTCGGTCTGCAGCTTCACCATTCGCTCGTTGTAGGCGTTCGATACGGGACAACGCGTTGAAACAAAAATGAGTGCCACATATTTCGACGCAAGATGATCGCTGAGTGAATGGCTCTTCCCGTCGACATCCTTCAACGTAAATTCGGGGACCTTCGCGCCAACTTCAAGCGTCGTTGGGGTTCCAGCATTTGCAGCGAATGAAAGAACGACCAGCATGATTCCAACCACACGGAGATATGCATTCATAATGCCCAACCTTTTGATATAGTGTTATATGATTCGTTATTTGCCTTTGATCCACTCTTCGGCAATCTGAACGGCATTGGTAGCAGCACCTTTGCGCAAATTGTCCGACACGATCCACATGGTCAGGCCGTTTGGCACTGTATCATCGCGTCGGAGACGGCCGACGAAAACCTCGTCCCGTTCCACTGCATTGATGGCCAGCGGATAGTAATTCTCCGCAGGCGAGTCCTGCACAACAACACCCGGCGCGCTGGCAAGAACCTGTCTTGCCTCCGCAATGTCGAACGGCATTTCGAACTCCACGTTCACGGATTCACTGTGGCCGACATACACCGGCACCCGCACACATGTAGCGTTCACTTTGATCGAACTGTCCCCCATGATCTTCTGAGTCTCTTTCACCATTTTGTGTTCTTCGCGAGTATAACCATCATCGAAGAACACATCTATATGAGGCAGGACGTTGAATGCAATCCGGTGTGCGAATTTTTTCTCCGTTACCGGTGCTCCGTCGATTTCCTGCTGAAGTTGCGTCGATCCCCTGTTTCCGGCGCCGGATACCGACTGATATGTTGCCACAACAACGCGCTTGATCTTCCACCGATCATGCAATGGTTTCAGTGCAACCACCATCTGGATGGTAGAACAATTTGGATTGGCAATGATTCCCTTGTGGCGGAAAATCATTTCCCGGT
>CAYPVN010000054.1:2916-7069 GCA_964414155.1 uncultured Chitinophagales bacterium | reverse complement strand
GTAGAACAATTTGGATTGGCAATGATTCCCTTGTGGCGGAAAATCATTTCCCGGTTTACTTCCGGCACAACCAGCGGCACCTGCTCATCCATGCGGAATGCGCTGCTATTATCAATAACGAGCGTTCCCGATAAGACCGCGTGCGGGGCCATTTCCTTACTGACCGTTGCACCGGGAGAAAAGAGGGCGATCTCAACACCAGCAAAAGAACGGGGTGTAAGTGTTTGAACACGGTGAGGCGTTCCTGCAAACTCCAATTCCTTCCCGTTCGATCGTTCAGAGGCAAAGAACTGAATCTCCTTTACTGGAAATTTCCGTTCAGCCAACACCTGAGCCATCTTCCGGCCAACCATTCCGGTGGCACCGACAACCGCTACAGAGTAAGTCCGCATATTCAATAGTAATGGAACTGAGAAGCGTTATTAGAGATCCTCAAGGGTTTCACGCTCACGAATCAATGAACAGGAATCACCGTCAACCAAAACCTCAGCGGGTCGCACGCGCGCATTATAGTTCGATGAGAGCACATAGCCGTACGCACCCGTACACATCAACGCAAGATAATCGCCGCGTTCGACACGCGGGAGTTGCCTGTCGATGGCAAAGAAGTCTCCTGATTCACAAAGCGGCCCGACAATATCGACCTGCTCGTGCCGTGCCTGCCGAAGCTCAAGCGGTACGATCTGGTGATGTGAATGATACAAGCTCGGGCGAATGAGATCATTCATGCCTCCATCGACAACAACAAATACCTTGTCGGGGGTTTCCTTCCTGTAGAGGACTTTTACAAGCAACACGCCTGCATGAGCCACAATCGACCGTCCGGGCTGGATGGAAATATGGCACCCGGTTTCTTTCAACAGTGGAACAACGGTCTTGATCAATGTCGCGGCAGAAAGATTGACCTCCTCGGGCTCCTCGCTGGGAAGTTCCGGGTGACTGATGTAGCCGCGGTACTGGACGCCAAATCCACCACCAAAATCTACATCATGCACGACTATTTTTTGATGCCTTAGATCACGGACAAGATCCGTTAGTGCCCGCGCGGCGGCAACAAACGTATCCGCTCTCGTTATCTGAGAGCCGATATGGCTGTGTATTCCACGCACTTCGATGTGAGCAAGAGCTTTGGCCCACGACAGCACCTCCACCGCCCGTTGCGATGCGATGCCGAACTTGTTCTGCTTCAAGCTCGTGGAAACGTATGCGTGGCCGCCCGGATCGATGTCGAGATTTACTCGAAGGAGGATACGCGCCCGCTTGCCTGACTCGGCAGCCAAGCGGTTCAGAACTTCGATCTCTTCCGTCGACTCAACATTGAATGCAAGGATGTTCTGTTCCAGGGCATAGAGAATCTCATCGTCACGTTTCCCGACTCCGCTGAATGTGATCTTGTCGGGCGGAAACCCGGCTGAGAGTGAAAGATAGAGCTCCCCTTTTGACGCCACATCCGCACCCAAACCCTCTGCAGCAATCAGTTTGAGGATTGCTCTATTCGCATTTGCCTTGAGGGCATAGCACGTGATATGATCATATCCATCGAACGCTCTTTCAATATGCCGACAATGGTCAATGATCGATCGTTTACTGTACACGTACAACGGCGTTCCGAATTGCCTGGCGACTTCACGAAGCTCAACGGACTCAGCAACCAGTTTACAATCTTGATAATTGAACTCTTCCAAGGTCGTCCGCCTGTGGTTTATAAGAACAGCCGTATCATCAACTCGAACGGAGAAACTCCGGCAGTGATGACGGCATGGAATGCGCTGTTGAAAACCGGAACCCTCATCAGGTAGATGATCAAGAAAATGCCAAGGAACCCGATCCGCCTGTAGCGATACGCCAGAGCTTCCGGCAACACTGAGGCAAGAACATGTGAACCATCGAGAGGCGGAACAGGAATCAGGTTAAATACAGCAAGAACGACGTTGAGGTAAATACCGGCATAAAACATTTTCAGCAAGAAAGTAAGCACCGAATCTGCGAGAGGCGAGTCCATGCCGGTGATGAAATCTCCCATTTGTCCCAGTACGATCATTGCAAAACTGCACAACAGTGCAACAAGTATGTTCGAGATCGGCCCGGCAATAGTCACTAGAACATCATCCCGCCGGTAGCGCGAGAAGTTCGCGGGGTTGACCGGTACGGGTTTCGCCCATGCGATAAACACACTCCCGGCAATAAGCAATGAAGAGAGCGGAACGACGATGGAGCCAATCAGATCGATATGGGGAATTGGGTTAAGTGTGAGACGACCCATTTCTTTTGCCGTCGGGTCACCCAATTTCAACGCAACCAGTCCGTGCGCCACTTCGTGCACGACAACCGAGAACAGGAGAATCGGAAGAACATACAGTTGTTCGATCATATCACGATGCTTCCGAATAGGAACGTTCCGGCGCTGTTGCCTCCGAATCAAAGAATGGGAAATATTTCTTTAGAGAGAAAGTCATCCCCTTCGGAATAAATACTCCGCTTGACGCATCCTGAACATAGTCTCCCGCATATTCTTTCCTGACTATCCGCTCCAACGCCTCAACGAAGAGGTCAATATCATGTTCATTCGTGTAGCATCCGAAGCTCGCCCGAACCATTCCCGGAACATTTGATTTGCCCCCGGAAGTCCCGCATCCTGTTGCCTCCTCTTCTGGAGAGACGTTGAGGAGTTTCTTTACATACGGCTGCGCGCAGAAATAACCGTTACGCACGCCAATGCCCCATTCTGCTCCCAGGATTGCAGCAACAAGCGCATGATGCATTCCCTCGACTGTAAATGCTATGACACCAACCTTGTCTGCTTCACTACTCGTTGGGCCATAAATTGTAAGACCGTCGATTTCCTTCAGCCTGGCGAACGCATACGCGAGCAAATGTTTTTCGTGCGCTGCAATAGCATCCATCCCAACACGTCGCAGAATACTGATTGCCTCTGCAAGCGCCACACCTCCAACGACGTTCGGGCTTCCGGCTTCGTCCTTGTGGCGGGTTTCATTCCACACGACGTCATCAAGCGTTACCACATCCACAACGCCCCCGCCAACCATATCTGGTTCGCCCTCGGCAAAAAAACTCGTTGGCCCCACAAGCACACCGATCCCGAACGGCGCGTACATCTTGTGCGCAGAGAACGCGAGGAAGTCAATGTGTTGGGGATGATCGTCTGGAAGCATCCCAATGGGTCGATGAGGAACCAGCTGCGCTGCATCAACAAAGATCTTCGCGCCTGCAGCATGTGCCCATTCCGCAATCTCGTGAATGGGAGAACAGATACCCGTGATATTCGATGCACCGGTGACTGCGACGAGCTTGACTTGTCCGGCATACTTCCGCAGCAGTCCCTGAAGCTCGGCAAGATCAATAGAGCCGTCTTCGGTGATCCCCGCGTGGATGACTTTTGCATATCTTCGCCATGGAAGTAGGTTGGAGTGATGTTCCACTACGGTAGTAAGTACTATATCGTCAGCAGAGAACGCAAACCGATTGGCAAGCTTGTTCACACACTCGGTTGTATTCTTCGTAAAGATCACATGGTTTGTTGCGAGGTTGGCACCGACAAACGACCCCACAATATCATGCGCGCGGTCGAACACTTCCGTTGCAACCAGCGACTTGAACCCCGTCCCGCGGTGGACGCCAGAATACCACGGGAGAAATTTCTCCACACACGTAAGCACCTGCTTGAAGGTAGGCGTGCTGGCAGCGTTATCGAGGAACACGTAAGGACGCTCGCTGCCGTCGAGCAGGGGAACAAGTGTATCGATGCCGACAATCTCGCCGCGCAAATCGGAAGGGCTCAGTCTTCGTGAGCGCGTGCTCGTGTTATCCATGATTCTCTCCATTATGGATCATCTCAGCCTCGTGGATGAAATGTACGATGTACTTCCTTCAAATATTCCCGATCGATGTGCGTATAAATTTGGGTGGTAGAAATATTGGAGTGCCCGAGCATCTCTTGTACAGCCCTCAGATCCGCACCCCCTTCGAGCAGGTGCGTAGCAAAAGAGTGGCGGAATGTATGGGGATGCACATCCTTCGTTATCTTTGCTTTCTGTGTATACGTCCGGACAATATTCCAGATTGCCATCCTCGTCATCGGTGTGCCGCGAACGTTCAGGAAAAGAGCGTCCATGGATTTCTCCCTCCGTTGAAG
>CAYPVN010000054.1:0-2816 GCA_964414155.1 uncultured Chitinophagales bacterium | reverse complement strand
AACTTGGGGGCATCGATGGTTTCTGTGGGATCATGTAAGACGAGTTTATCTCCGACAAGGAACTTATGAAAGCCCTTGATGGCTGAGAACGTCCGGGTGACCGATCGAGGAGAAAGACCTGCATCGTGCAACGATGCAAGGAACCTGGATGTATGGCGCTCCGTGATTTTTTTAACATCGTGTATGTGTGCGCGTTCCAGAAATTGCAGATACCGGGTAATATCAAGCCGGTATGACGCAATGGTATTGCGAGCTGAGCTCTTCTCCAATTCGAGATAGTGAAGATATTGAGCGCAGTATCTGTTCATTTGCCCTCAGTATGTTTTGTTGCGGCGGCAGGTTCAGGAACCACCTTGTGCTGGACTTGTTTCTCGGTTTTCTTTTTTTCCGCCTCGGGGTATTTGACGCGACTATGGTAAATGCCGATCAACACTCCCAAAAACGCTTCCTTGATTTTTGTGAGATCCTTCATGGTCAAAGGACACTCATCGAGTTCCCCCTCTTCGAAGCGCTTCCTGATCAGTTCGTCGATGGCAACCTCGAGTTTCTGCGGCGAGGGATCATCCAGCGTGCGGGCCGTCGCTTCGATGGCGTCTGCCAGCATCAAGATACCCGTTTCTCTTGTCTGCGGTTTGGGACCGGGGTATCGATAGTCCTGGTCCTTTATTTCATCCACCTTTGTTTCGTCGCTTGAAGTCTCAGCAAGTTTGAGAGCTTTGCTGTAGAAGTACTCGATGCGCGTTGTTCCGTGGTGCATCGGGATGAAGTCGATGATTTCTTCGGGAAGGTTGTGTTCGCGCGCCAGGGCAATGCCATCTTTTACGTGGGCAGATATGATTAATGAGCTCATTCGCGGTGCCAGCTTGTCGTGCCGGTTACGTTGCCCCTTTTGATTCTCCCCGAAGTACGTTGGTTTAACAGTCTTCCCGATATCGTGGAAGTACGCTCCTGCCCTGACCAATACCTCATTAGCGCCAACCGCTGAAGCCGCTGCTTCTGCAAGACTGGCCATCGTCATACTGTGATGATACGTGCCGGGGGCTTGTTCTGCAAGCATTCGAAGTAACGGATGGTTGAAGCGCGACAGTTCCATCAATGTAAGATCGGTGGTCACTTTGAACACTCGCTCAAAGAAGATCAGAAGTCCATAGGTAAGAACCGGTGAGATGATCGCATTTGCCAGCGAGAAGGTAAGCTGTTCGATCACGATATTGAGTGAGTCGAACCGCTCGAGTGCCAGCGCAGTGATCGATAGCGCGTAACCCAGAAAAATGAACCCCAACGACCGGAAGATCTGCGTCCGATTTTTCATGTCTCGCACGGTGTACACCGACAGCGCTCCCGCAACGAGAGAGGCAAGAGCAATCGAATAATCGTTGCCGCGAATGCCGGCAACGAGGAACGCAAGGGTGACTGTCCCGTAGAATCCTACGCGGGAATCAAAAATAATGGTGAGCAGCATGGATGCAGCAGGTACGAGAATCAGATACTCAATGGGGGCCGTAACGTTGAGTTCACGGGTTAGATACGCGAAAAACCCCTCCATCAGAATGATCAATGCCACCAGGGCGAGGCGCCGGTTGTTCTGGAAGATCCGTTTGCGGAACAGGTAGAGGTAAATCCCGTACAACATGATCACAATACTCACATGCACGCCGATACCGATAAACTGTGTGACAGCCTCCGATTCCGGCTCCCGTTCTGCCTTGGCACGCGCCAGTGATTCCAGCTTCAGCTTCGTTTCTGTGGTTATCCGCTCATGCTTGCTGACGACACGCTCATTCTCTTGCACAAATCCAACTGTCCGCGGAACCGCCTCCATCGCAGCGGTCATTGCTGTATTTGTCGCTGCACTACTGAACCTTGCGGTCGGGGTTATGAAATTAATGCCAATCTTGTACGCAAGCTCGGCAGCAGCCTTATCCGACTTGAGCGCCGCCTGCAAATCTCTTTCCAGCTCTCTTGCGATATCATTCCGGTCGTAGATGCGAGAGGTGGGGACGATGGTTTCGGAGGTTCCTTCCCGCAGCGCAACCTGCGGATGAACGATGCCGTTCTTTAGTCTATCAAGAAGTCCAACATGGTAGTAGTCTTCGGCAAACCCTGCGATGACTCTCCCCATCTCGACTAACTTTTGAGTTTTGCCAAGATCGGCAAGAAGATCCCACTCTCTTTCCGAAAAGGGGATCTCAATGGCGGAAGTCAATTCAAAAAACAGAGCAGAGTCACTTACGGCTGATGTGCGTTGCTGACGCAAGCTTATCTTGTATCGATTCCACCGCACCGAGGCGGCATCGAGCGCCGTCATGAATTCTTTCAACTTGTTAACCTGCCTATCGGGCGCTTGCAGATCACGCTCGAACACCGGAAAGACATTCTTCCTGGCTTCTTCAACATCGTGGGTATACTCCCTCTCGTCTCGATAAACCGGGAAGGAGAACGGCGCAATGAGATCCTTTTGCGCCCACACAGCCCCAACTTTGTAGTCCAACTCCAACGATTCACCGCGGGGAAACATCAACGCCATGCAGCCAATGAGCGTCAGCGTTATCGCAATCTTTCCCGCGGTGTGAAGGGAAATCCGTGCACCGTGCAGAAACTTCATAAGACTACTGATGTTTTTTCTTCCGGCATGAGCAAAAGGGGTCAACATTATGTAAATAAATATCGGGAGATTCCTTTAGAGAAGCAACGATTTCAGCAATAGCTTCCCTGCCACAGGCCAAAAACAATCGAGCCTCGATTCTGTTTCCTCGAGGCTCGGAGAGTTACGTATGATCGCTTGCTTAGTTGCCCTTCGCACCCTGATCGATCCA
>CAYPVN010000053.1:5862-11059 GCA_964414155.1 uncultured Chitinophagales bacterium | reverse complement strand
AACGGGTTCTTTGTTGCTGCGGAATTTGCCATCGTCAAAGTCCGTACAACACAGATCGAGCCGCTGGTGAAGAGTGGTGTAAAGCGGGCCCAAATCGCGCGACACATCATCACCCACCTTGATTCGTATCTCTCTGCAAGTCAGCTCGGCATCACGATGACAAGCCTTGGCTTGGGGTGGGTCGGGGAACCGTTCGTTGCCGTGCTGCTGGAACCAGTGTTCATGTTGGCGGGAATTACTCAACCCGCTGTCGTCGAGACTGTGGCGTTTGCTGTTGCCTTCACGATCATAACATATCTGCACATCGTGTTGGGCGAGCAGGCCCCAAAGTGGCTGGCGATCCAGCGCGCACAGAGGACGACACTCGCCATTGCATTGCCGCTTCACCTGTTCTTTGTAGTTTTTCGCCCGTTTATCTGGCTGCTCAATGCCAGTGCTAATGCATTCCTCAGGATGGTGGGGATTGAATCCACCAATGAAGCCGATCTTGCTCATTCGGAGGAAGAACTGCGGCTCCTGCTTAGCAAGGGACAATCCATTTCGACGACCGGTAAGCGCATCTCGTTGAGAGCAATCGAGCTGCGCGATCGTACTGTGCGTGAGGTTATGGTGCCGCGCACCAGCATCGTGTATCTCTCTGTGGAAAAACCTCTCGAGGAGAATGTTGCGCTGGCGCTCGAAAACCAATTCACCCGGTATCCGCTGTGCGACAAAGATCTGGACCATGTTCTGGGGATGATTCATCTGAAGGACTTGTTCAGATTGAAAGGTGACCGAGGGAGCAGTTCGAAACTCCTGGAGATCAAGAGGGAAATGCTTTTTGTGCCGGAGACAACGCCGCTCGAGCGCCTGCTCAGCACGTTCTTGACGAAGCGTGTACTCATGGCCATTGCTGTCGATGAGTATGGCGGGACGGCAGGTCTTGTTACGTTGGAAAATATTCTGGAGGAATTGGTCGGCGAGATTCGCGATGAGTTTGACGTGGAACCGCAAATGGTGCAAAAAGTAAGCGACACGGAGTTCATCGTTGACGGCTCGATGCCGCTGCACGACTTCGCCAGCAGGTTCGAGGTCGTTCCTGACACAAAGGATTTTGTCTCGCTGAGCGGCTATGCCCTTCACCTGCTTGGAGGCGTTCCGGAGAAAAACGCGTCGCTCCGGATGGGGCGGTGGGTGGGAACCATCGATGCTACCGAAGGGCGCCAGATAAAAAGCCTGCGCTTGAAGAAAGTGCCGACTCAGGACGAAGTGGAGAGATAAGTGAGGGAAATATCTACCATAAGTGTAAGTGAGAACCAGGGGGCGAGTCGGCTACACAAGAAAGATCGATTTCTTGCACGAGGAGTTTTCTTCGTAATCGGGCTGCTGTGTGCGGCTGCCTCCATAGCGTCAGCACAATACTATGATGATCGGGAATACGAACCTCCGGCCAATCGCTACCTCAATGGCGGATTCATGCAACGCGATTTCCAGCCCCGATCCTCCAACCCCAATCCGGACTCTCTCGCCATCAGCTACGATCATGCGATGCCAATGATCGGTCTCCGTCAAGGCAACGTTGACATTTCGTTTGGTTATACAGGCTATACTCTCAATGGCCGCTCCCGCTCAACCATTTTCTTTGGCGCATCTTTTGTAAACGAATTTCCTATCACAGGCCGGGCCCGGACCGGACTTTTGATTCCGGTGGTCATATCTGTGGATTATACAAAAGCCGAGAGCGCAGGGCCGAGTCGGGAGAATTTCAACATTGCAAGCGGTGGCATCGGGACTGGGCTGAAGCTCCGTCATCGCGCGTCGAATCTTGATTTCTGGGTACAGGCTGTTGAAATTATTCACTTTAGCACCGAAGGGTTCGGCGCAGGCTATGGATTTTCCGCAGCGACCGTCGGTGAAGCGGTGTTGCTCTTGCCGAGGGCGCTGGTGTTCGATGGAATTGTTCTCGGTTACCGCTTCAGGCTGCAAACATGGGTGTTGAATGAAAGCCGCTTCAATTATCGGTCTCTTGCGCATGGCCCATTCATTGGGGTTCTTTTTTGATTGAAAGTGTAGGCAGAGCGCGAAAAAGCAATCTTTTGGTACCCTGTTTTAGAGAATCCCATTCTTTCAGAAGCCTTGCATTTTGCCGGCACACTTGATATATTTATGCGGCGAATTTGCCCATCTTTCTGGCCACGTCTCTACTTCAATGAAGCTTGCAAGAAGTTGGTCAAATGCACTTTGAGGAATGCCTGTTCTTCTTCCGTTGACTCAGGACACCATCAATTAGAACCTATATAGAGTGGCATTTGGAGCTGGCGTGACAAGGGTGTGCCGAAGCCTCGACCAGTTCAGTAGTTCGATTCTCTCGACTCAAAAACACTTTTCAAAAACACTTTATCCCAGTTTCTTGGAGATACCATGGCCGTAAAAACAACAACATCACACAGTGGGAAAATCGGCGTGATTGAGGTGAAGGGCTCGCTTGTCGGTGGAGAAGAAACCGATGAATTGCGAAGCGCGGTTGCCGTCCTCGTTGAGCAGGGCAATAAGAACCTCGTCATCGATCTGAGCAAGGTTACCTATCTCAATAGTACAGCGATTGGCGTACTTGTTTCCACACACACAACCTATTCCCGCAACAAGGGTCAGGTGAAGTTGTGTGGCATCAATAAGAACATCAACAACATTTTTGTCATCACAAAACTCACGCTTGTCTTTGAAGTATGCGAAACACGTGAGGATGCGGTGAAAAGCTTCGGGCTGACGGAGTAATGCAGTTCGTTGTGAGTTTGGAGTTGTAACGCGTCACACCTATTCACTAATGTAAGGAGTTCATCGATGAAGCAATCCGTTTTTCTCACCACCGTGATCATCGCCACGACTGCGGTCGCACTTATCCTTTACATGTTCGTGTTGGGCAACCCGGAGAATTTCAGGGATGGCGCATCCAGGCTTGTACCCAGTAATTTGATGGGAACTGTGTACACCGGAGGGGTCGTCGTGCCAATTTTGCTCACGCTTACCCTCATGAATATCACGATTGTGTTTGAACGGACCTTCTCGCTCCGGAAAGCAACCGGCAGAGCTTCGATCACAACCTTCTTGAAGAGTATGCAGGGTCACCTTATGTCGGGCAGGATTGACGAAGCGATCAAGGCGTGCGATATGCAGCGGGGTTCTGCAGCGAACATCATCCGAACGGGCCTGGAACGATACAAGATGATCGTTAAGGATACGAAGCTTGATGCAGAAAAGAAGATGGCAGAGACCCAGCGCGCTATTGAAGAAGCGACAAGTCTCGAGACGCCGCTTCTTGAACGAAATCTCATTGCTCTGTCAACCATTGCATCGACAGCAACCATGTTCGGACTGCTTGGAACGACAATCGGAATGATCCGTGCATTCACAGCCCTTGCCGCCGCCGGCGGCGCTCCTGACGCCATTCAGTTGTCGATCGGTATTTCGGAGGCACTCGTCAATACGGCGCTTGGACTCTTTGCTGCTATCATCGGAATCATAGCCTACAATTTCTTTGTGACCAAGGTGGATAATTTCACCTACATGATCGATGAAGCAAGCTACAACGTTGTCCAGATCCTTAATACAAAAACCGAATAAGTTTTAATCGGAGCCGTTCATGCCGAAGATTAAAGTTCACAGAGCGGGCATCAGGATTGACATGACGCCTCTTGTTGATGTGGCCTTCCTGTTACTGACGTTCTTCATGTTGACGACACAGTTTAAACCGCCGGAAGAGGTTCAGATCGAGCTTCCGTCGTCGAATTCGCAGTTCAAGCTTCCCGAATCTGACGTCATGACGCTTACGTTGGGCAAAGACGGACGTATTTTCCTGGGTCTGGATTCCCAGAAACTGCGCGGTCGTCTCTTCGGAAAGGAGAATGAATTGCGCGGAAGCATCGAGGTTCCCAAGGAACGACTCGGTGATCTTCTGATCCAGGCGCGTACCGCGAATCCGAAGCTTCGTACCGTAATAAAGGGAGACAGGGATGCGGAGTACGGTGTTGCTGAAGATGTGATGGAGATTCTTCAGAAAGCAAAAATCACGCGATTTAACCTGGTGACAAATCTGGAACAAAACTAGCCATTAGGAGAGTTTAATCTATGTCAGGCGGAGGAGATGTTGCTGCGGAGCCGAGAAAACACGGCAAAGCAAAGAAACGCAAAAAAAGTCGTCGAGTCGGGGTACGCATTGATATGACGCCGCTGGTTGATGTCGCGTTCTTATTGTTGACGTTTTTCATGCTTACAACGTCGATGGCGAGGCCTCAGACGATGGAGATCAATCTTCCTCCTGACGCGGACGTTAAGATCGAAATTGCCGAATCGAACCTTCTGACACTCCGGGTGAGTGCAAAAGGGGACGTGTTCTGGAGTATCGGGATCGAGACCCCGAAGAAGATCGACTTCAAGGGTCTTCGTAGTTTCCTGACGGAACGGTCGGCGACTAATCCAAAGCTTGTTACACTGGTCAAGGTCGATCGGCTGGGGAAGTACAACATGATGGTAGACATGATGGATGAATTGAACCTTGCCAATATCACGCGCTTCAGTCTTGCGCCAATGCTCGATGCAGACAAGGCGCTCATGGCCAAAGTTCAGTCATAAAACCACAAGAGCAGGAGGAATAAATCATGCCGGCATCATCGGTTGCTGCCACATATCAAGGACAGCAGTACGGCGCTTTTGAGCTGAAGAGAGTGTACCAGAAGAATTGGTGGACCGGTCTGGCGATTGCGGTCATTCTTCATTTTCTCGCTCTCGGTAGCTATTATGTTGTTGAGGTGCTCGGCGCGGAAGATGCGCCGGTGCTGAACGTGCGCATTATGAAGTACAGTGATCTTGGGCCGCCTCCATCCATTAACAATGCAAATATACCGCCTCCTACGGCCATCCAGACGCCGGTTCAGAAGCCGACTGTCGGAGCCCCGGTACCCGTTCCTGATGCGGAGGTCAGCCCCGAACAAACCATTGCCACGCAGACTGAAATGAGCCAGCAAGTTGCGCCTATTGGCGAGGGACTCAACGAAGGTGGCGTGTCTGTTGAGCAGGATATCAGGATCGAAGACGATGGCCCGCCGGCTGACTTTGTCGCTGTCGAGAAGGAGCCCGTTGTTGTGAAGAAGGTTGAGCCGAAGTATCCCGAGCTTGCGATGCGTGCTGGGCTCGAAGGCAAAGTGTGGGTGAAGATCTGGGT
>CAYPVN010000053.1:0-5762 GCA_964414155.1 uncultured Chitinophagales bacterium | reverse complement strand
TAATGGCCCGGTGTCCGTATGGGTCTCGGTGCCGTTCAAGTTCAAGCTTTCGGACCGAAGGTAATTTGCCTATGTGTTTTTGAGAACAGCATAGCGCTACCATTAATGAATGGGGAAGGATTGGTCAAATCTCCTTCCCCATCGTTGTCAAGGGAGGCGATATGAATATCGCAATGGTGTTCCGCTCCACCATCTTGATTATCTCTGCTGCAGCGATGGTGGTGGGAGTTCTGATTATCGTCGGGCTGTTGGTCCCGCGAAATTTTCCCGAGGAGTTCCGGGTTATAATGGGGATCGTGATTGTTCTTTATGGCGCGTATCGGTTTATGATCACTGTGTACCGCCGGACAAACGGGGAGCGCTGAGATGGATCGCCTCGCACTACTGGTGACAGCTTTCGTTGCGTGGGTTGTGCTTACCGTCGGTTGTGGGCAGAAGGAGGGCGCATCAACCACAAAGGGATCGGTGACAATTGAATGCGACGAGTCAGTTCTACCAGTCATGCAAATTGAGGCTGATGACTTCCACTCGACATATGCCGAAGCGCAGGTAACCCTTCGCGTGCAGGAAGCCCGCGTAGCAATAACAAATTTTGTCAACGATACCGTTCGCGTCATCGTGTGTGGCCGGGAGTTCAACAGGGAAGAGCGGGATGTCATCAAGACCGCAAACTTCGAAGTGAAGGAGTTCAAGGTGGCGATGGACGCGATAGCAGCCATTGGCCACAAGGACAACCCGTTGAAGCGACTACGCGTGAGCGAGCTCGACAGTATTTTCTCCGGTACCCTTACACGGTGGGGAGGAAAACCCGGCGGCGATCTTGTCGAAGTGGCGATTGGCGGAATCAACTCGAGCACGAATGAGGTCTTCCGGTCTGCCATCCTGAAGAACCCTCCGCTTGCACTCACTGCCACGCAATATGACTCAAGTCAGCAGCTTATTGATTTTGTACGCACTCATAAGAATGCGATTGGAATCGTTGGGTTGAGTTGGTTGAAAGGAAACGAAGATCAACTTACAGTATTCGCGCTTGGCGATGCTCACTCAAGGAGAGATTCCACGCAGCCGGTCGGCAAGTACTATTCCCCGGCGCAAGCGTACATCTACAAGGGTTATTATCCGATTACAAGACCAATCTACATCTACACGCGTGAGGTTAGAAGAGATGTCAGTCTCGGATTCATCGCGTATGTGACCAGCGCGCCGGGCCAGAAGATTTTCTTGAATAATGGACTCGTCCCCACCACGATGCCTGTTCGTATAGTCGAACTCACATCTCAGCAGGTGAAAGAACAATGACGCGAATTCTCTTCTGCGCTCTTCTAGGGATATCCATACAGTCGAGCGTTGCGCAGGAGATTTATAACAGGGCCAGGTCTGCTCTCAGCGGGCGCGACACCGCCGGGGCGGTTGCGGCATTTCAAGAGGCCCTGAAAGCCGGCCAAAAACCGGCCGAGTCGAATTACTATCTGGGAGCCATTGCGTTCGCAAAGGGGAAGACCGACGATGCGATCAAATCACTTATTGCCTCCTTGAATGTGGATGATGAGAATGTCGACGCACTCAGGATTCTTGCGGATGCCTACATGCTCAAGAAGGATGTGCCGGCGGCGCTCCAACAATACCGACGCGCAACAAAGCTTGCCCCCAAGAATCCCGATCTTGCTGCGCGATTCGGGCTGGCGCTCCTTGCAGCCGACTCGATAGATGCGGCAATTGTCTATCTCACGCGGGCGAAAGAGTTCGCTCCGGGCACTCCGGCTGTTTACGTCGCACTGGGCGATGCATATTCAAAGCAGGGTGTGGCCGTATTGGGGATTGATAATTACAAGAAGGCAATCGACCTGCAGCCAAATGATATCACTACACACCTGAAGCTTGCACGCACGTATGTCAAGAATAGACAATGGAATGAGGCGGTCAAGGCGTATGATGCCGCCATCGCAGTGGACTCGACCGTTGCAGAAGATTATTTGGAGCCCGGGCGAATCCTTGTTCTCGCAAAACAACACAGAAGGGCTGTTCCTTATCTCAAGAAGTATGTCGTTTTGATGCCAAACTCTACCGAGGGACTGACGTTATACACGAGTGCGTTATTCGGTTCGGAAGATTATGTAGGGGCCGCGCAGGTTGCGCCAAGGGCCTTGAAATTGGATTCCTCTTCTGTTGATACATGGAGGGCCTACGCTCATTCGCTTGTGGAAACGAAGGAGTACAAAGCGGCATTGAACGCCTTTGCCGTACTTCAACGTCGTGGTGCCATCAAATCTGAAGACCAGGCAAAGCTTGGCAAAGCATACTTCGGATTGAACATGCAGGAGGAAGCTCTGAAGGCGTACGAACTCGCGATCGCGGCTGATTCAAGTAACTGCGATCCGTTGTTTGACCTTGGCTTCATTTATATGAGGAAGCAGGATTACAAAAGCGCCGCGGCAATGTTTGAACGAAAAATCGTTTGCGATCCACGCTCGCTCAGTGCCTATATCAATGCCGGTTCATCGCTCATGCAGGTTGGCGATATGCCTCGTGCCCGCGAACTATTTCTGAAGGCTATCGATTTGAAGCCGGATTTTTTCCAGGGTCGGCTCTGGCTGGCGCGTTACTACGTGCAGGTCGATTCGTTCAATCTCGCAAGGCAGCAGTACGAGGAGGTTCTCAGGCTGATTGGCGATCAGACCGACAAGTACAAGAGAGAGGCTGGCGAAGCGCACAGCCTGCTTGCGTCACTTTTCATGTCCGGCAAGGAATATGTGCGAGGGATAGAGTCGTTCCGCAAGGCTCTCGCCGTAGGCTATGAGACGGCGGGAATGCACCTCTCGTGGGGTCAGGCAATCCTGCAGACTCTTGATCCGAATGACTCGCCGGAAGAGAACAGAAAGAGAAATGAAGACGCCGTGAAACACTTCCGCCGATGCATCGACATGGATGCAAACAGCGTGCAAGGACACCTCTGGCTCGCGGAAGGACTCGTTCGCTCACGCGTCCCCGGCAACGACGAGATAAACAAACAACTGAAGGAAGAGGCTTGTTCGGAATACAAAAAGGTGCTGCGCCTCGACTCCAGGAATGACGACGCGAAAAAAGGGATGGAACGAATTGGATGTTAGCCTGCAGTGACCAGTTGATGAGATAATGTTGGGTAAGCCGTTCAGGATTGTACCAACCCGGAACGGCTTTGTCGTTTCTATATTTGCACGCCGTATAGAATCTTTCAATCAACCGCATGTTCCTCTTGAAGACCCATTGCCACTTTTACCTCGAGCGTTTTGCAATTCCCTTGATGTTCCATGCACTTCAGTTGAACGCGGTCATGGCTCAAGAAGAACTCCCCCGCCGCGAACGAACGTACGACGTCATTCATTACAAATTGAATTTAGAGCTCGATGAGGCAAAGAAGTCGGTTGCAGGGACAGCAACGATTACATTTACTCCCCTCGGAACATCTCTTGACTCGATCATTCTGGATGCAGAACAACTCACCATTCAGTCGGTTTCTCTGTCCGGAAGCCGGCTTGAATTCTTGAATGATTCTCATGAGCTTACACTCTACCTTCCACATTCCATCTCACTGTCTGACACGCTCACTGTGGCGATAACATATTCTTGCACGCCGACGAAGGGATTGTATTTCATCCAACCCGACAGCACGGACCCAACCCGCCGCCACCAGATCTGGACGCAAGGAGAGGACATGGATAACAGGTACTGGATTCCGTGCTACGACTTCCCGAACGACAAAGCGACGTCGGAGATCATTGCCACCGTTCCTGAACGGTACACACTTGTTTCCAACGGCAGACTGGAGAAAACAACCCACAAAAAGGAAGACCGGACGCGGATATTTCATTGGCGCCAATCTCTGCCGCATTCATCCTATCTGATCATGCTGGCCGCCGGTGAGTATGAGGTTCTGCGGGAGCCATACGGGGACATTCCCCTGGAATATTATGTGTATAAGCAATACGCTCCTGACGCGCACCGCAGTTTTGCAAGGACTCCATCCATAATGAGGTTCCTTGAAGAGCGCACTGGGATTTCGTATCCGTGGGAGAAGTATGCACAGATATTTGTGAACCAGTTCCCACTTGGCGGGATGGAAAATACCTCCGCCGTAACGCTGAACGAATTCTATATGTTCGATGCGCGGGCAGCTCTGGATTTTGCCAGCGACGATGTTATTGCCCATGAGCTTGCCCATCAATGGTGGGGAGACCTGGTGACATGTGGGGATTGGACTCATCTCTGGCTTAATGAAGGCTTTGCCAATTATTTCGGCTCTCTGTTTAAGGAGCAGGACAAAGGGAGAGATGAATATCAATACGAGATGATGCAACAAACGAAATCAATTCTCCAAACAGAGGAATACCGTGGACGCAAACCGATCGTCAGCGGTGACAGTTACACAACCAATGTATACATGAAGGGGTCGTGGGTACTTTCCATGTTGCGAACCACACTGGGTGAGTCCGATTTCTGGAAGGCGCTGGGTCTGTACATCCGGCGACATTCCTTCGGCAATGCGGACACCCACGACTTGCAGGAGGCAGTCAAAGACGCAACGGGCCGTGACATCGACTGGTTCTTCGATCAATGGTTATACAAGGCGGGTCATCCTGAATTGACCGTGAAAACGAAATGGGATGATTCCCGAAGCATCTTGGCCATTTCCATCACTCAATCCCAGGAGCAAGATAGCGTGACGGGAGTGTTCAGATTTCCGCTCGATATCGAATGCACGACACCGCAAGGAAAATCATCCCGCACAGTTTGGATTACTAACCAAACAGAAGCTGTAGAGTTTTCGCTCGCCGGAAAACCTCTGATGGTCATCGTTGACAAGGGAATGAAGTTGCTCAAGGCGATAACATTTGAGAAGTCAATGGAGGAGTATCTCTATCAGCTCGCCCACGCCGAGGATGTACCGGACAGAATCGTGGCGGCACGAGAGGTCCGTAGATATAAAGAGGACGGCAATGTCTTCTCGGTTCTTGTCCAAAGCGCGCTTCACGATTCTTTCTGGGGAGTGCGTATGGAGGCGGCAATATCGGTCGGAGTGATGAAGAATGATGGCGTGAAGGAAGCATTGTTTGAAATCTACCGTGATACGAAGTCACGAGTTCGGCAGGCTGCCATTGTTGCTCTCGAACAATTCGCCTCGGATGATGTAGCGGCGTTTATCCGGAATGCCGCCGAAACAGATTCAAGTTACCTGGTGCTCGCATCTTGTATCACGGCCATGGAGTCGGTGGACTCGACCGGTGCGTTCGATTTTGCCCGACGTTATGTGGACATGAAGTCGTATCGTGATATTGCCAGGCGCGCAGCGCTCGGTGTGTTCCGAAATCTGCGCGATCCACGCGCGGTTCAGTATGCCGTTACCTATGCAAGTCCGGGCAATGCGATGGATATACGCACGTTGTCGGTTGGCATTTTGGGTGAAGTGGGTGTGGGTGATCCGGCGGCGCGACTGCTGGTGGAGCGACTTGTGCAGCATGAAGATCCGGCACTTCGGGTTTCAGCAATCCGCGCCCTGGGCATGTGGGGTGATGAAAAAGCCAAGGCTGCTATTGAGGCGCGGAAAAATCAGGAGGCCGATGAGGATGTGAAAAAGGCCATAGACCAAGCGCTGGATCTCATCTCCCCATCATTGAATGGTAATCGCTGACTAAATGGGGCCCAGCTTCTTTAGAAGCGATCGAGAAATTGATGCGGTCGCGCCCCAAATGAGATGTTCGCCAAATTGGTAGAACCAAACTTCATGG
>CAYPVN010000052.1:0-11074 GCA_964414155.1 uncultured Chitinophagales bacterium | reverse complement strand
CCCGCCGGGCCCATTGCAGATCAGTCGCGAATCGAACGTGGTGTCCGATATCTTGAAGGAGAAGGATTTCGGGTGGTCATTGGCAAACATGCCACAAGAGCAACGGGATATCTTGCAGGTGATGATCAGGAGCGATTGAGTGATCTGCACATGATGTTCCGTGATAAAAAAGTAAAGGCAATAATCTGTACTCGTGGTGGTTACGGGGCGATGCGACTTCTTCCCTCCCTTGATTATGATCTTATCAGGAATAATCCAAAAATACTAATCGGATTCAGCGACATCACTGCCTTGCAGCTTGCGTTCTGGAAAAAGTGTCGGTTGATTTCCTTTCACGGTCCCATGCTGGGTGTCGAGATGGCGGCGCCCATGGAACCTCTCACGGAGCAGGTCTTCTGGCAATGCCTGACATCGACTGAAGCGGTTGGCAGGATACCCCTCCCCGAAGGTTCGACCACTCTTCACGGCGGAAAGGCGACGGGGAGACTCGTTGGCGGAAATCTTTCCCTGGTTGTCTCGCTGCTCGGGACGCAGTACCAGCCGGAGTTGCGGGATTCGATTCTTTTTATTGAGGATTCCGGAGAAGAACCGTATCGGATCGATCGAATGCTCACTCAACTGAGAAACGCTCACGCACTTTCCCGTGCACGAGCAGTACTTGCTGGACAGTTTACGGACTGTGTTCCCAAGGATGCAACAAGCCCTTCGTTCACGGTCGAGCATATTCTTGATGAAGTCGCGCAGGTGAACGCAAAGCCGTTTCTCTCCGGCCTTCCCTTTGGTCACGTTGGGCGCAAGATTACTCTGCCCGTTGGACTGCGTGTAAAGGTGGACGCCGATGCGAAGACAATCGAGTACCTTGAGCCCGCTGTGAGATAAGAGAACTGTCGGTTGACTTCGACGCGGTGATGCCCGCACTCTTATAACCCTCGATTTTGTTGATTCTTGTGCAAAATTGTCTTAACTTCATTCGTTGAATGATCACTCTAAGACATTGAATCGCATGTTGAATATCGCTGTGTTCGGATCGGGAAGGGGTTCGAATTTTCAGGCAATTCTCAATGCGATTCAAGATGGAGCGATCAGGAATGCTCGCATTCAATTAGTAATAAGCAATAATTCGGAGGCCGGCATTCTGCGTACTGCAGAGAGGAGTTCCATTCCGGCGCTCCACATTTCTCAAAGACGATTCAAGACAGAAGAAGAATTCGTTGCAAAGATTCTCGATGAGCTGCGTAATCATGAGATCAATTTCATCGTGCTTGCGGGTTATATGAGACGATTGCCGCCGTCGCTCATCAACAGATTCAGGAATCGCATTATCAATATCCATCCTGCGTTGCTGCCGAAGCACGGCGGCCCGGGCATGTACGGCATGCATGTTCACGAAGCAGTTATTGCCGCGGGGGAACGCGTTTCCGGTGCCACGGTTCATGTTGTCGATGAAGAATATGATCACGGAGCGATTGTGTTGCAACGAGAACTCGACGTGATGCCGGGTGAGACGCCTGAGTCGCTGGCCGCACGAGTGCTGGAGCTTGAACATCATCTCTATCCTGAAGCGATCCGGTTGTTCACCGAGGGAAAAGGAATCAACACAAGTATTGACGTAGCTGTAGCCCCCTCATAAGGAGTGTGTTTTGCCTTTCATCCGCCGCACCCTCATTAGTGTTTCCGACAAACGTGGCCTCGTCGAATTTGCACGAGTCCTGCAGGATATGGACGTTGAGATCATCTCGACGGGGGGCACCCTTGCGGTACTTGCCGAACATGGCGTCAAGGCCACCCCGGTCTCTTCCGTCACGGATTTCCCCGAGATTCTCGATGGACGGGTGAAAACGCTCCACCCCAGGATTCACGCCGGTTTGCTGGCCGTCGCCGGAAACGAACATCATCGCGAGCAACTTGAAGAACATGGTATTGATGCCATCGATATGGTGGTCGTCAACCTGTATCCGTTCGAGCGAACGGTTGCGAGCAATCGCGTTCCCCTCGATGAGGCGCTTGAACAGATCGATATTGGTGGACCAGCAATGATCAGATCCGCCGCCAAAAACTTCAAGAACAAGGCTGTCATCGTAAACCCCGACAGGTACGAATCCTGTGTTGCGGAGATGAAAGCCAATGGGGGTCTGATCTCCGAAAGCACCTGCTTCGCCCTGGCCCGCGAGGTGTTCCGGCACACATCAGCGTATGATGGCGCCATCTCGCGCTATCTCGATCATATCGATAAACCCGAGGACACGCTCCCATCTGTCCTCAATATCTCGTCGTATAAAAGCTTCGACCTCCGGTACGGAGAAAATCCCCATCAACACGCTGCACTCTACGGTAACTTCGAGTCGCTGTTCCAGCAGGTTCATGGCAAGCAGCTCTCATATAATAATATTACCGATATGGCAGCAGCTGCATCCCTCGTGGCGGAGTTTGATGAACCCACGGTGGCCATAGTGAAGCATGCCAATCCTTGCGGAGTTGGTTCAGGCCATTCCATTCTCGATGCTTACTTGAATGCGCTCGCCACGGATCCGAAATCTGCTTTTGGCGGTATCGTCGCCGCGAACCGCCCATTTGGGATAGAAACCGCTGAGCGGATGCACGAGTTGTTCATCGAGGTTATCGTGGCACCTGCGTACTCTGATCAGGTACTGGAGTTTCTTCAGCGGAAAAAAGAACGGCGCCTCATCCGCCTCAACGTCGATTTGCGTTCATTGAACGAACTGGAAATCCGCAGCGTGCCGGGAGGATTGCTGGTTCAGGAAGGCGACAGAGCACGGCTGCACCGGGAAGATTTCAAAGTCGTGACGAAGCGAAAGCCGACTGAAGAGGAATTCAAGTCCATGCTCTACGCATGGCGCGTCGCGAAACATGTAAAGTCCAACGCCATTGTGTACGCGAGGCCGGACAGAACAATCGGTATCGGCGCCGGGCAAATGTCGCGGGTGGATGCTGCGCGACTCGCGGCGCAGAAGGCTGCCGACGCGGGTCTCAGCCTCGCCGGGACCTCGGTCGGTTCGGATGCTTTCTTCCCCTTTGCCGACGGGGTTCTCGAGTGTCTGAAGGCCGGCGCAACAGCAGTGGTGCAACCGGGGGGATCCATTCGTGACAACGAGGTCATCCAGGCGGCAGATGAAAAAGATGTGGTAATGGCGTTTACCGGCGTACGACATTTCAGGCACTAATTCTTTTCATTCACTCAACCTGATTCAGATATGAGCCTGTTTTCCTTCTTCTCTGCAGATCTTGCCATCGACCTCGGCACAGCCAATACACTCATCTATATGAGGGGAAAGGGAATCGTGCTGAACGAGCCCTCGATTGTCGCGTTCGACCGCAACACGAAGAAGATCGTTGCCATCGGCAAAGAAGCACAGGAAATGCTGGGCAGGACCCACCGCGATATTCGCACCATCCGCCCGATGAAGGATGGGGTCATCGCTGATTTTGAAATTGCAGAAGGGATGCTTCGCGAGTTCATCAAGAAGATTCACGCCAATTGGATGCCGAGCCGTCGCATTGTTGTCTGTGTCCCCAGCGGAGTAACGGAAGTAGAAAAACGAGCGGTGCGCGACTCCGCCGAACATGCCGGAGCAAAAGAGGTTCACCTCATCGCCGAACCGATGGCTGCCGCCATTGGTGTCGGGCTGGATGTTGAAGCCCCGGTCGGAAATATGATTGTAGATATCGGCGGGGGAACAACGGAAATTGCAGTGATCGCTCTTTCAGGCATCGTGAATGAGGAATCAGTGCGCATAGCAGGCGATGAGATGAATAATTCTATAATCCAATTCTTCAAGAAGAGCCACAACCTCCTGATTGGAGAAAGGACCGCAGAGGCGATCAAGTGCGAGGTGGGTTCTGCAATGCCGCTGAAAGAAGAAATCAGTATCCGTGTCAAGGGTCGTGACCTGGTGAACGGGATCCCGAAAACCACCGAGGCAAGCTCGGTCGAAATCCGCGAGGCCCTTAGCGAGCCTGTTGCTGCAATTGTGGAGGCGGTGAAGCTGACGCTTGAGCGAACCCCACCCGAACTTGCGGCGGACATACTCGACCGCGGCGTCATGCTCAGCGGCGGTGGTGCACTCCTGAAAGGCCTCGATGAACGTATCCGACTTGAGACCAGCCTGCCTGTTCATGTGTCGGAAGATCCTCTCACCGCTGTTGTGCGAGGAACGGGAAAAGTCCTTGAAAACCTGAACCACTACTCGAAGGTCCTCATCAAGAGCAGGAGATATTGATGGTCGGACGGAGCGTTACGCTCTCGGAATATTCCCTCGCGGCGTAGCAACGATGAAGCGGTTGTTCGACATACTCTCTCTCTTTAAAGAATACTTCCTTCTCGCCTTTTTTGTCCTCATCTCTCTCATTCTTCTTGCACAAAACGACAATGTACAAATCCGCACGATCCGTGCGCTGGCGCTCGCCGCAGTCGGTTCCCTGCAGGATGCCTTCGGGTTCATCCCGAATTACTTTGACCTGAAGCAGGAAAACAAAATTCTCCGGGAGCAAAATGTCAACCTCGCGGATGAGGTGAGCCGATTGCGTGAAGCGAAACTGGGAAACATCCGTTTGCGGCAGCTGCTCGATCTCAAGGAGCGATCACTTTTTGAGTATGTGGCTGCCAACATTCTTGGCAAGAACCTTCAATTGATGCGCAACACCATCACGCTGGACGTGGGTGAGGAAAGCGGCGTGAAGGTGAACATGCCCGTTGTAACCGATGCGGGTCTCGTGGGGAAAATTGTGGCAACAAGCTCATCATACGCAGTCGCGCAGATTCTGCTGAACAAGGAGTTCCGTGCAAGTGCAAAGGTGCAGCGTGGGCGTGTGGACGGCATAATTGTGTGGCAGGGTGGCGACAACGTGCTGCTGAAAAATGTCGCCAAGACTCTGGATGTGCAGGTCGGCGACGTTGTCATCACCTCCGACTATAGCAGCTTTTTCCCGGCAGGCATCAAGATCGGTGTGGTCAGGAGAACAGAGCAACCACCGAGTGAACTGTTTCAGATTATTGAGGTAAAACCGAGCGTTGACTTCGCCCGACTTGAGGAAGTGTTTGTTGCAAAGCATATCGCAGACTCCAGTCGCATTGCGCTGGAACGACGGCCAAAGTAAGGATCCCTCTCTCCAATGCGACGAATCTTCTTCTATCTCTTTGGCTCCACCGTTGTATTCCTGCTGGATACGAAACTCGTAAAGTTCCTCGCCATCGGAGATATCGTCCCCGATATCCTCGTCATCTGGATTGTATACATTGCCATTCGTGAGGGGCAGATGGCCGGAACAATCGCAGGATTTGCCGTTGGCATCACTCTCGATCTGTTAAGCGGTCATGACGGTATGCTCGGGCTTGCAGCGCTTGCGAAAACCCTCGCCGGATTCACGGCGGGATATTTTTATAACGAGAACAAAACTCTCCAAACGGTTGGCGGGTATCAATTCCTGATTGCGCTGGCGGTTGTGTCTCTTGCACATAACCTGATTTATTTTCTTATTTTGCTTCAAGGCACCGGCATCAGTCCGTGGGGCGCGATCGCATTCTACGGAGTGCCGACGACAATCTACACGGCTGCGTTCGGATTGCTGCCGATGTTTGCTTTCACACGCAAGTATTTGTCGTAAGAATGGCCATTCAAGAAGACATCAACATCTACAGCAAGCGCCGGGTCCTGAATCTGGTGATTGTCCTGATCTTCCTCCTTTTCGTTGGCCGTTTGTATCAGCTGCAGCTTATTTACCAGCCTGAGTACGGAAAGAAATCCGAGGAGAATAGTATACGCACAATCCCGCGCGAGCCTGTACGAGGCAATATGTATGATCGGACGGGAAGACTCGTTGTCGACAATCGGCCGGCGTTCACTGTTACGATCATGCCTTTTGAGTTCGATGTGCGCAACATCGACTTCCTCTCCTCTGTTTTATCCGTTGAGCCGGATTTCGTTCGTGAACGATTGAAGAAAGGTGTGGCGTACTCTCGCTTCGCTCCTGTCAAGGTCAAGAGGGATGTGGACTTTAGAACTCTTTCGGCCCTTGAAGAGAACCGTGATCGGCTCCCGGGCGTTGATTATCAAGTTGAATCCAAACGCTTCTACACTACCAGGGCCTCCGCTGCACATACTCTTGGATACACCAAAGAAATCTCTGAAAGCCAGATCAAGGTTTTCGGCGAGGGTTATTTACAAGGCGACGTCGTCGGTTCCGCCGGACTTGAAGCGCGATACGAGCAGACTCTTCGCGGACAAAAAGGGGCGGAGTACAGCGTTGTAAATGTGCGGGGACAGGTTGTTGGCAGCTTTGAAAATGGGAAGAACGACATCCCGTCAGTAGAAGGAGATGATCTGCTGCTGACGATGGATTTTGGCTTGCAGGTGTTGGCCGAATCTCTGATGGCCGATAAACGCGGGGCCGTGGTGGCCATCGATCCGCGGAACGGTGGAATTCTTGCAATGGTAAGCAGGCCGGACTACGACCTCTCCCTTTTTAGCGGTGTCACTCCCACCGAACTCTGGCACGCGCTGAATAACGATGAGAGCAACCCTTTATTCAACAGGGCAACTCTCACGCGATACCCTCCAGGCTCCACATTCAAGATGGTTCTTGCCATTGCGGCGCTGGAGCGCAACATTATCACACCCTCGTGGACGATTACCTGCGGCGGTTCGTTCCGACTCGGCAACAAGGTGTTCAAAGACCTCCACGCTCATGGGGCTGTCGATCTTGTGCAAGCAATTCAAAAATCCTGCAACGTATATTTCTATCAACTGATGTTGAAAGCCGGGCTGGACAACTGGTCCTATTATGGCGCGCAGTTTGGATTCGGAAAACTGACCGGTATCGATATACTTGAAGAAAGCCCGGGGCTCCTTCCTTCAACCGAATACATGGACAACCGTTACGGTCCCAAGGGATGGACGAGGGGGTTTCTCCCCAGTCTCGGGATCGGACAGGGTGAACTTGGTGTGACTCCCATTCAAATGGCATGTTACGCGATGACGTTGGGAAATCAAGGACATTACTACCAGCCGCATGCCGTGCGGGCGTACTTCAACAAAACAACGAAAACGATCGACACGCTCTCGCATTCGCACCGGTTGATCGACGTATCGAAGAAAACGTGGGAAGTCGTCCGCGAAGGGATGCGCCGTGTCGTGCAGGAACCTGGCGGAACAGCGAGCCTCGCAAGAATAAAAGACATAGTATCCGCCGGCAAGACGGGCACATCGCAAAACCCTCATGGTAAGGACCACTCCTGGTTCATCGGTTTTGCACCGTTTGACAATCCTGCGATTGCAATTGCAGTCATGATTGAAAATGTGGGATATGGGGGTTCATACGCCGCACCGATTGCAGGGATGTGCATGGAGCAGTTTATCTACGGCAGACTCATCCGGTTTGACAGGGAGCAGACGGCAAAGACGACAACAGCTCCCGATACGACAACGGTACGCCGGACTTTGTCGGAGGCAATACAATCTCAAAACACTAGCCGGCAGTGACAACAGTATGATGACGTATTTAAAGGAGCATCTCGACTATCAAACCCTGCTGATTTCACTTGCCCTTGTCGGAGCAGGACTCGTCTCTATTTATAGTGCAACGTATGACGCAGGGGCGTCGGATATCTCGCACAAGCAGTTGCTTTGGTTTTATGGCGGTGCGCTCCTCCTGCTCATTGTTACCTTTGTGCCGTTCCGCGTGCTGCAGCTAATCTCCTACCCCTCTTACTTTCTTTCCATTCTCATGCTTGTGTCGGTGTTGTTGTTGGGTACGAAAGTATCTGGCTCCACAAGCTGGTTCAACCTCGGTGTGTTCAGAGTGCAGCCGTCAGAGTTCACGAAGATCACGACTGTCCTTGCTCTCGCCACTTATCTCTCGCGCAGCGATGTGAGTTTGCAAAAGGTAAACAATCTCATGGTCGCGGCAGGAATCGTGATGTTGCCCGTGGGATTGATCATGTTGCAGCCGGATACCGGCACCGCGATCATTTATCTGGGGATGTTTTTCCCGATGCTGTACTGGGGGGGCGCGTCACGGTTCACGCTTGTCAGCATCGTGGCCCCGGGAGCCGCTGCAATAGCCGCGCTCTTCGGTCCGACACCGTTCTTGACCGTCGTCGTCATCATGGGTGTGCTGATGTACGTATCGCACGAGAATCGTATTCTCGCCGCCGTAGTTTTTTCGCTCATGGTGCTCATCGGCATCTCCGTTCAGTTCATCTATGACGGACTCAAGCCGTATCAGCAAAAACGCGTTGCAACGTTCCTCGACCCGAATGCCGATCCTCAAGGTGCAGGATATAACATTCTCCAGTCCAAGGTTGCGATCGGGTCCGGCGGCTTGATCGGAAAAGGATACTTGCACGGAACGCAGACGCAACTGAATTTCATTCCCGAGCAGTGGACAGACTTCATTTTCTGTGTACCGGGAGAAGAGTTTGGGTTCGTGGGCGCGGCGACAGTGCTCACGTTGTTCTTGCTTCTGATGTTGCGTGGAGTGAAGATCGGTTCAATTGTAAAGAATCGCTACGGAAGCTTCCTCGCCATCGGGCTCACCTCGGTTTTTGCATCGCACATCTTCATTAACATCGGCATGTCCCTGGGACTGTTGCCCGTTATCGGTGTGCCGCTGCCGTTTCTGAGTTACGGCGGATCAGCACTCATCACAAATATGGTAATGATAGGACTCTTGATGAACCTCTACTCGAACCGGAAGGAATATTGAGAATGAAGAAGCTAAAGAGGACACCGCGCAAGACTCTCTCCTCAGTTCACGCATTTGAGGTTCCCCTCCACAAACTCCGCTGGAAATGCAAACCGGAAGATCTCGGCATTACCAGCCTGGGAAGGGTTGAGCCGTCACGTGAGATCATCGGCCAAGATCGCGCTATGAAGGCGTTGCGTGTCGGGCTGGAGATGAAACACATCGGATACAATATTTTCGTCACCGGCCCCACGGGTACTGGGCGCACGACGACCATCAAGCGACTTCTTCGCGAATACGAGGCACAACCAGGCGCTCTTACCGACAAATGCTACGTCCATAATTTTCACAATCATGATCAACCGAAGTTGATTACGCTTCCCGCGGGGGACGGGCTTTCTTTTAAAAAGGACATGATGACATTCGTCGGAGAATTGCACAAGGGAATTCCCGCCGCGTTTGAAAGCAGGCGTTTCCAGGAACGCCGGAAAACTCTGCTTGATCATTTCCAGGACAGGCAGCGGAGTGTATTGAAGGATTTTGAACGACGTGTGAAGGACAGGGGCTTTGAAGTTGTGCAGGTTCAATCGGGGCCCGGGATGAGACCGGAGATCGCTCCCGTTGTCGACGGAAACCCGGTCAGCATCGAGCAGCTGCAAACCAAGGTGGATGCCGGCGAGCTCCCGCAGGCGGATTTCAACAAGCTTCTTGCACAACACAACGACCTCGAAGGTCAAATGGACCTTGTCATGCGTGAGATGCGGAACATCGAACGCAAGGCCAAGGCCTCCGTTGAAGATCTCAACAACAAAATCATCGTTCCGCTCGTGGAGGAGCTGATCGACGATCTTGAGAAGAAGTATGCTTCCCCCCGTGTGCATGATTACCTGACGGATATAAGGAAGAATGTTTTGGAAAACCTGCCGCGCTTTCACACCAAGGATGAGCAACCGTCGCAGATCCTTGGCCTTTCCATAGTAAGGGAGGAAGATTCATTCCTCGAGTACCAGGTCAACGTTGTTGTCGACAACAGCACAGCAAAGGGCACTCCTGTCATCATCGAAACAAACCCACGCTACAAGAATCTCTTCGGCACCATTGAACGGGTAGTCGACCGCGGCGGCATCTGGCGTATGGACTTCACCCACATCAAAGCCGGATCTCTCCTGCGCGCCGACGGCGGGTACCTGGTTCTTAACGCACTCGATGCACTCGTTGAGCCAGGCGTCTGGACAACCCTGAAGCGGACACTCCGCGATCGCTGTTTGGAGATACAACCTCTGGAATCGGGTCTCTTCGGCAGCAGCTCCGCTCTTTCTCCTGAGCCTGTGGAACTGAACGTGAAAGTGGTGATGATCGGCAGCGCAAACATCTATCACCTTCTCTATTCATTCGACGATGACTTCAAGAAGATTTTCAAAATCCGCGCAGACTTCAATGACGAGATGCCGAACGAAAAAAAATCCATCGCAAGCTATATCTCATTCATTAAGACGCTTTGTGAAGAGGAAAAATTCATGCCGTTCAGTGTTGATGGTGTTGCTGAAGTTGTGGAATATGGCGTGCGACTTTCCGGCCGTCAAACAAAGCTCTCAACACATTTCAATGTTCTGGCGGATGTCATCAGGGAGGCGCAGTACTGGTCAACGAAGGACAATGCCACAAATGTGGATGCCAGGCACGTACGCAAGGCTATCGACGAGCAGATTGAGCGCGTCCGTTTGATTGAAGAGCGAATCAGGGAGATGATCCATGAAGGCACGATCATGATCGACACGGATGGCACCGTGGTCGGCCAGGTGAACGGGCTGTCTGTGTATGACACAGGTGAGTACGCTTTTGGCAAACCCTCGCGGATCACTGCGAAAACGTCCCTTGGAAAGGCAGGTATTATCAACATTGAGCGTGAGGCAGATATGAGCGGCCCAAGCCACAACAAGGGTGTGCTTATACTCGGCGGCTACCTCCGCGGGATGTATTCTCAGGACAAGCCGCTGGTGCTGAGCGCGAGCATCGCCTTCGAGCAATCATATTCGGGTGTCGATGGCGACAGTGCCTCGTCAACGGAAGTCTACGCGTTGCTCTCGAGTATTGCCGGTGTTCCACTCCGTCAGGATCTCGCGGTAACCGGCTCTGTAAACCAACACGGCGAGATACAGCCGATCGGTGGAGTGAACCTGAAGATCGAGGGCTTCTTTGATGTGTGCAAGGCGCGTGGACTGACGGGCAAACAGGGTGTACTTATTCCTCATCAGAATGTGAATGACCTGATGCTTCGGCACGATGTGGTTGAGGCGGTTCGCAAGAAGGAATTCCACGTATACGCTATCAAGACAATCGATGAAGGTATCGCGCTGCTCACAGGCAAGCCGGC
>CAYPVN010000051.1:4404-11174 GCA_964414155.1 uncultured Chitinophagales bacterium | reverse complement strand
ATGGCCCCGTAGACAAGCGCAATGACAATAAACCTCGCCTGTTTAAGCTGCTGCAGCTTTCGTTCGAATATGAACGCAAGTACAACCACGGGCAGATTGACCCCGAACGACCAGATTGCAGCGCTCAATATAGAAATCCAGACAAGTGAACCAACGAACTGAATGGTGCTGACGACCACGGCCGTTGTAATCGTTTCCGAAAGCCCGCGTACATGATAGAATGCAAAAATAAACGCGCCGCTCAATCCATAGGCGAGGAACGAAAACCCGGGGCTCATGGAGCTGAAAACATTACTACCGTAGGTGATCAATCCAAAGATGACACTCCCGGCGATACCAGCAACCGTGATCACAAGCATGGTGAAAATATTATTGAGGGAGAATCGCATGGCTACCTCCTTTCGAAAAGTATCTGCCATAGCGGGCGCGGCTGGATAGAGATCCAGAGAAGCAAAGCGGTTATCATTCAATCAGCGAAATGCACTTACCCAGTCAAGCCATGAACGGCCGATCTACTGCATGATAATAGTCGGATTGACCTCAACGATTGATGCAATGGAGTTGGCAACGAGACAGTGTTTGTGCGCTTCTCGCAGCAACCCGTGTACGTCTTCCTCGTGGACTGAGTTTGAGATCACCACCGTTGGGAACAGGACGATCCGTGTAAACCGATACTCACCGTTGATGAATTCAAGCACTCCATTCGCGTGACTCTGGTACGAAATGATCTGCAGATTCTTCCTTTCGGCATAAGCCAGAAAGGTCGTCATATGACAGATCTCAACAGATGCGACGAACAGATCCTCGGGTGTCCAGACACCAGCCTCCCCCTTGAACTCTGGCGGGCTCGCAACCTTGAACGCTGTCTTCCCGGCGGATGAGAGCATCCCGCTTTTCCCCTCCATCCACTTCAGGTTGGTTTTGTATGTAAAGCTCTTAAGCCGAACCTTTGGTTGGTCAACGGTTTCCATAATTTCTTCTCTTTTAGTTGTTCAGTGTTTGCACCATTGGTTCTCCCATCTCGACGCCCCGGACGTTGTCTGTGCGCCCTTCCACGGTCCCTCCTCTTCAGCGGAATTCAAGACTAGGAAAAGCTCTCGTTCACCCTGTCGAGGGTTTCGAACTTCACCTGGAGTATCTCCTTTTTTTCTCGCAGCAGTTGCAGTTCTTTCTCACGAGAACGGATCAGCTCACCGAGGATCTCCCTCACCTCCGGATAGTCACAACCGTCGAAATATTGCCGGTACTCCCGGATCATCTCGACCTCGTGATGTTCGGCCACTTCAAGGGCAGTGCAAAGGCCCCTGCACGAATGTACGCATCTGGATTTCATTGGCGCCTCCTTGCGGCTCATGGTGCTGTTACTGTTGCGACAAGTTCCATCCCCAATCGCAGCGCTTGATCATTAAGCGGCAAAAGATGATGATACCGCTCCGGCAGAACGCTCTTCAACGCCTGCCCGAGCGATTCCGCATTAACGATGTGGCTCAGCCTGACAAATGATCCAAGCACGATCATGTTTGCGATCTTTGTATTGTTCAGTTTCGCGGCTTCCTCACTTGCGGGGATTGGCACTACCTGGATGTCACTCCTCGAAGGGGGCCTTATGATGTTTGTTGAATCATAGATCAGCAGTCCATCCGGCCTCACCGCGTTCTCGAATTTGTCGAGGGAAGGCTGGTTCAGCGCTATCACCGTGTCAAATGTTGCTATGATGGGTGAGCTTACCTTCCTGTCGGAAAGAATCACGACGCAGTTCGCCGTGCCGCCCCGCATCTCCGGTCCATACGAAGGCATCCAGCTTACCTCTTTGCCTTCCAGCATGCCGGCATACGCAAGGGTCATCCCCATGGAAAGGACACCTTGTCCACCGAATCCGGCAATGAGCAGTTCGTGAGTCATGATTCCGTTCCTTTGTTCAAATCAGACCAACACACAGGATCACTTGGGCGCTTTCAAGTCACCAAGCGGGTACATGGGAAACATGTTCTCCTCCATCCACTTGTTGGAGTCGAGAGGCGTCATCTTCCATCCCGAAGGACAATTCGACACAACCTCGACGAAACAGGTTCCCTTCATCTCTTTCTGATACTGGAATGCCTTCGTGATCGCTTTCTTGAGATGGCGAACCGCATTGGGTGTGTGAACTGCATGTCTGCACACATAATGCGTACCGGGCAGCAGTGCCACAAGATCAGCGATCTTCAATGGAAAGCCTGCTGTCGAGACATCGCGTCCCGTGGGGGACGTGGTGGTCTTCATTCCGAGCAATGTCGTCGGCGCCATTTGGCCGCCCGTCATCCCATAAATCGCGTTGTTGATGAATACCATGAGAATGTTTTCACCCCTGTTGGCCGTGTGGATGGTCTCCGCAGTACCGATGGCAGCAAGGTCTCCGTCGCCTTGATAGGAGAAGACGTATTTCGATGGATGGATCCGTTTGATTGCCGTTGCGACAGCCGCTGCACGGCCGTGCGCAGCTTCCTGCATGTCGATATCCATGTAGTGGTACGCGAAGACTGAACACCCCACAGGCGCCACACCAATTGTGGTTTCCTGGATGCCAAGCTCTTGAATCACTTCCATCAACACTCGATGAACAACGCCGTGGCTGCACCCCGGACAATAATGAAGCCTTGTGTCAATGAGCGTTTCAGGTCTCTCATACACACAATCCATATGGACGTGTTCAGCATTCGCGGTTTCCATATCAGGAAAGCTCCCTGTCGAGTGAAACGGTTGCGCTCATTGCCTTGCCGAGTGCGCGCAGGACTTCTTCTGGAGAAGGGATAACGCCGCCCATTCTTCCGTGGAAGGAGACCGGGGTGCACCCTTCCACACCAAGTCGCACGTCCTCAACCATTTGACCGGCATTCAATTCCACCACAAGTATCCCATCCACCTGCTCGGCGAGCTTTCGCACCTGCTCGTAGGGAAAAGGATAGAGTGTAATCGGTCGGAGTAGACCTGCACGGATTCCCTTGGATCGCGCAAGCTCAACCGCACGGTGTGCGATCCGTGCTGCGAGCCCGTACGCCACAATAAGAAACTCGGCGTCATCGGTCTCCATTGTTTCGTACCGGCCCTCCCGTTGGGTGATCATTTCATATTTCTTTTGCAGATGGAGATTGATCTGCTCCATCTTTTCAGGTTGAATATGGAGCGAGGTGATGTAGTTCCTCTCCCGGTCTTTGGGCTTTCCCACCGTAGCCCAGGGTTTTTCCGGTATATGCTGTGCGGGGTCATAGTCTCTGAAATCCACCTTCTCCATCATCTGTCCGAGCGCCCCATCCGTAAGTATCATGACCGGGGTGCGATAGGTATCCGCAAGATCGAATCCATCAAATACAAAGTCCGCCATCTCCTGAACACTGGCGGGTGCAAGGACGATCAGGTGGTAATCGCCATGACCTCCTCCTTTTGTCGCCTGGAAATAGTCGCCCTGTGATGGCTGAATCGTACCGAGCCCGGGACCGCCGCGGCTGACGTTGACAACGAGACAGGGGAGATCTGCACAGGCGATGTACGAAAGCCCTTCCTGCATCAGGCTGATTCCAGGGCTTGAAGAGGATGTCATTGCACGCGCACCAGCACCGGCGGCACCGTAAACCATGTTGATGGACGCCACTTCGCTTTCTGCCTGCAACACTATCATGCCTCGCTTGCGGCCTTCATCGCAGAGATACTCGAGGATTTCTGATTGCGGGGTGATCGGGTAGCCAAAATAGGCCTGACAGCCCGCGCGGATCGCCGCCTCGGCCAGTGCTTCATTCCCTTTCATCAATCGAACATCACTCATGGCAATTTCCTCTCATTAACGGGCTGTGCGTACGACCGGGACATGGTTACTCCTCGTTATTTCCGTCTTCGGGTTCAGCGATGGTGATTGTCAAATTTTCAGTAACATTGCTGATGCGTGCAACCGGCACTTTCCCTTTTTGCTTCACCTCGCGGTACACAGTAATGACCGCGTCCGGACAGACGAGGGCACAGTTGATGCATCCTGTGCAGTTATCCTTGATAAGCACGGCATAGTGATAACCCTGCCCATTGATGCCGGGAGACAGTGCCAGGCTTTCCTGCGGACAGGCTTCAATACATAGTTCGCATCCCTTACATGTTTCAATGTCAAAGTGGACTGTTCCGCGTATCATCAACCAATCCCCCCTAACAAGTGAAGAACTTCTCCCGCGCGTTCCGTTCGAGCTCAGCGCGGAAGTTCGGATGCGCGATACCTATGAGCATTTCAATCCGTTCGCGAATCGTCTTCCCGTGGAGATTGACGATGCCATACTCAGTTGCCACGTAATGAACGTCCCCCCTGCTTGTTGTCACGCCAGCTCCCTCCTTCAAACAGGGCGCGATGCGAGAGACTGTTCCGTTCTTTGCGGTGGAGGGAAGAGCAATAATCGGTTTCCCGCCTTCTGACTTCGCCGCCCCGCGGATAAAATCGAGCTGTCCTCCGAACCCGCTATAGAATTTGTATCCGATGGAATCGGCGCACACCTGTCCTGTAAGGTCGACCTCCAGCGCAGAATTGATGGCCACCATTTTCTTATTCCGCGCGATTGTGAACGGGTCGTTGGTGAAATGGGTTGGACGGAACTCGAACGCAGGATTGTTATCCACAAAGTCGAACAATTTCTGACTCCCGAGGACGAACGCTACCACAATCTTTCCTGGAAGCAGCGTTTTCTTCTGGTTTGATATAACTCCTGATTCGATTAACGGAAGGACTCCGTCTGACACCATTTCCGAATGAATACCGAGATGTTTCCGATCCCCGAGATACTGCACCACTGCATCCGGGATGCGGCCGATTCCGAGCTGGAGTGTCGCGCCGTCTTCGATGAGGCTGGCCACATTCGCACCAATCTTCCGATAGATAGCGGTCTCTTCCGCTGTTTCATTCCCCTCCTGTTGGGGAAGGCCCTTGATCGGCACATCAGCTTCAACACAATAATCAATCTTGTTTATGTGGATGAAGCTGTCGCCGAGGGTTCTGGGCATGTTGGGATTGATTTGCGCGATGACGATCTTCGCCACCTCTGTTGCGGCCTTCGTGCATTCCACGCTGACGCCAAGACTGCAATATCCATGTTCATCCGGTGGAGAGACGTGGATAAGGGCCACGTCAACACGATATTCGTGTGAATACAGAAGTGCCGTTACCTCATGCAGAAAAATCGGAGTGAAATCAGCGCGCCCTTCACATACCGCGCGCCGGACATTATTACCTATGAAGAACGCATTGTGCCTGAAGTGTCCCTTCATCTCAGGCCGAACATACGCGGCTTCGCCTACGCCAAGCAGATGACAGACTTCAACATTTTGCAGCTCCTCGGCACGGGCTACCATAGCGTCCACTAAAACCTCCGGGACGGCGCACCCGGGGTGAATATAGACAACGTCGCCCGATTGAATCACGGAGGCAGCTTCAGCTGCGCTAACAAATTTTCGTTCGTATTGCCGTTTGATAGCCTCAGAAATACCCTTGTAATGCATCAGTTATCCTCTTACAGTTTACTCTTGTGTGCAGACAGGCCAGATCTCATGGAATGAACGGCGGCGCTGTCTCTGCCGGTTCGTTCCAGTGATCTCAGCAGATCCTTAATGATGTCCTCCGGTTTTTCCAGCCCGATTGCCAAACGAATTCCTCCCGGATTCAGACCCATTGCGAGTTGTTCCTCCGGCGGAATTGCGGAATGTGTCATTGAACCCGGATGTTCGATCAGTGTGCGGATGTTACCCAGGCTGACTGCAAGCGTAATGCAATACGCGTTCTTCGCGACATGGTTAATGAAAGCCTCTGAATGCTTTAGCGAGTCGCGTGGCGAATCGCCCTTCATCACAAAATAAATCATCGCGCCGGGAGCAAAATTGCCGTCATAGTCACGCATTTGCCTTTGTGCAAGCTCTGCCTGGTTGAATGTCGACAAACCGGGATAATGTACGCACTCAATCTCCGGTCGTGTTGAGAGAAATTCCGCTACCTTCATCGATGTTGCTTGCATCTGGCGCATTCGCACTGCCAGTGATGGCAGCCCTTGAACAAGAACAGGCCATGCGCTCTTTGGGGATAGCACACCGCCAAAGTCTTTTCGATAGAGAACCAGGAGGTCTCGACTCCACCTGGGACCAATCACTACGCCGCCGATGTCAGTGCCAAAACCGCCAATGCCCTTTGTAAGCGAGTGAACCACAAAGTCAATCCCCAAGGACAGGGGCCGTTGACAGAACGGTGTCGCAAAAGTACTGTCCACAACTGTATAAATCCTCTCAGCCTCGGACCTGTTCGCATTAATCTCTGCAACTGTATCAGCGATGGCTTTGAGATCGATGAGTCGCAGGTTCGGGTTCACCGGTGATTCCATGTAGACGACTTTTGTGTGCTTTCCGATATGCCTTTTCACGTTATGAGGAAGCGTAAGGTCTTCGAACTTGGTTCCAACCTTCAGACGCGGGTACCAGTTTGTGAGAAGTGAGTACGTACAGCCATAGAGTGTCTTGTGCGCCAGGATTTCACTGCCGGCACCGGTGAGGATTCCGAGCACCGCGGAGATCGCCCCCATACCGCTGGCAAAGGTGACTGCTGCATCGCCTTTCTCTGCGACAGCAAGGTTTTCCTCAAGCATGTCTTTGTTTGGTTCACCGAGTCGATCATAAATGTAGATCGGCGCTTTCGTTATGAAACTGACATCCTCGCTTGAATGAGCAAATTCGGTAAAGCCCTGAGCACCTCGCTGCGCGGAGTCGAGCTTGAAGGTCGC
>CAYPVN010000051.1:1894-4304 GCA_964414155.1 uncultured Chitinophagales bacterium | reverse complement strand
TTGTCGAAATCGAAGTTGTCCGGCGCGACCGCCGCACAGTATGCGCACCCATCACAGTCTTCAGTCACATAGTACGTTCCCGGAACATTATGCGGCAGTTTTCTTGGCGCGTTCGCTTCCATCATTTCTCCTTTGAGCGTTTGAATACGGAGAGGGCGAACCCCATCATCAGCAACAGTGTCCCTCCCCAGAGAACGCTGATGTATGGTTTGACGCTTGCTTCCACAACCAGCGCTTCAGTATGATGATCCGATGTACCGGATTGGTCAACCTTCAGCGTAATCGTTGACTTGCCGGTCCCCATTCCCACGTCCATGGACACAAGTTGTACATTCGCATTCATCAGCTTCGATGTTGAAGGTTTGAATTCCGGTGACCCACTTCCCGAGTAAATCGCGACGGGAACGACGGTCTCCGTGGACGCGCCACGAGATAGCTCGAGCACTGAACCGACTGCAACAGCGCTACCCCCCGGCATGGAGCCAGAGCCATGCTGATCCATGTCGAACCGGACAAACCGGGCTTGCACACCTCCGATGGATACCGCTTCCCCTTTCGCGAGAGTATACGTTTCGTGGCTGCCCGCATGAGCAGTTGGTTGATCGAGCGAAACGGGGGAAATGTAGAGGTCCTTCGTCCAGAACGATGCGATGTCGGGATTCCGCATGATTCCTTGTTCGCCTGCTTCAAACATGACCGGAGCAAGTTGGAATTTCTTTCCATCCTTCTCGGCATCAACAAGGAAGGCAAATTTCCCATCGCCGGTCGGCTGATATCCAACGTAGGTCAGCGCATAACCGAACGCTTGCTGCGGTACGTGAAGCTCGAGAGAAAGGTGCTTTGTCTCGCTGTACCTGCCTGTGCTGATGACACCGAGGAAAAACAGCGCAAGCCCTGCGTGCGCGATCTTCCCACCAAGATGCCGCATCCCCATGCTTCTTGCTCTCACACCAACCTGAACATTCACGACAAACGCAAACACGGCTGAGTATGCAATCGCAATCATCGTCCAATCGTGCAATCCAAAGAAATAGAGAACCGCAACAATGGCCACCGAGACAAGAAGTGCCTTCACGGATTTTGCAATGGAGCCTCTTTCCTCCTCGCCACCCCATCGTGCAAACAGACTGAACCCAATCAGCAAGCCGATCAGAATTACGATGGGGATGTTTGTCGTATCATAGAACGAGGGGTCAACCGACGAACTGGAGAAGATTGGCAGACTTGTTCCCACAGCAACGACGAGGGCGCTCAGAAGTATGGCAATCGCACCAATACCAAGAAGGTTTTCCCTGGTGAACACCGACGACTCCTGAATATCGATGTTCATATCTCGCCAACGCAGTAACATCATGCTCAGACTGAGGCCTGCTATGACGACAAGGAAACCAATCAGAATCCCATACACAGCCGCACCGGGGTCTACGAAGGAGTGAACCGACGACTCGCCGAGAATTCCACTTCGTGTAAGGAACGTGCTGTAGATGACGAGGAAGAATGAGGTAATGGCAAGGACGTGGTTGGTCCGGACATACTTCATCGACTTCCGTTGCGCGAGAATAGTGTGGATGAGTGCCACGCTTGTGAGCCAGGGAATCAGGGAAGAATTTTCCACTGGATCCCATCCCCAGTATCCCCCCCATCCCAAAACACCGTACGCCCAGTATGCACCCAACATGATTCCGGCGCCAAGGATTAATGCCGCGAACAAAACCCACGAAAAGGCCTGACTGCATACCACCGAGTACTGCTTCTTCCACAAGCCTGCGATCGCGAAGCTGAACGGCACCGCCATGGTCGCGAATCCCACAAACAACACAGGAGGATGCACCACCATCCAGAAATTCTGCAGCAACGGATTCAATCCGCGACCATCGGCAGGTATCTGACCAGCAATCGCCTGCGGGAACATCTCCCAGACAGAACGGAACGGCGATTTGATTATCAGTAACAAGAGAAGGAACGTCTGAACCCCCATAAAGACCGTCATTGTGTGGGACTCGGTCTTCCATCGCCGCGTGGATCGCACCAACATGACTGCGATAATCGATGAGCAGAGGGCCCAGAACAGGAAGCTTCCTTCCTGACCGGCATAAAAACTCGAAATCAGAAACTGCAGCGGGAGCGACCGAGAACTGTAGCTGTACACATAGCCGTTTGAAAAATCATGCTGTAAGAGCAACGCGAGCAGGCTCAGAGACGCAAGAACAACGAACGACGTGCTTGCCAAGAGCGATGAGCGGGCAAGTCGAAGGGTCGACTTCCCGTGAGATGCGGCTCGATAATAACTTACCATCGACACGAATGCAGCACCGAATCCTACAACAACAAACCAAAAAGCAAGAACAGTCATGTATCCTCCAAAGTATCCAACTCATACACAGGTCAAGATACGTGCCACGCGAAAAGC
>CAYPVN010000051.1:0-1794 GCA_964414155.1 uncultured Chitinophagales bacterium | reverse complement strand
ATGTTCGCCGCAATAAGAATCTCTGCTTTGCCTGCGACGGCAGAGTTGATCCGCTTCTCCTGCGCAGCCTCAGGAGAAACGGCATTGTCGAGGGCAAATGGACCATCTACAATGCAGCCGGTGATCTGGCCGCGCTCATTCATCTTCGATAGTGCAGCGGCGTCGAGTGTGGATGGTAAATTCGGCAGCACATACTCCGTGGCTGAGAGAATCGCCACCTTCGGCATCATGTTTCCGAGTGCATGAGCAACCTCCACCGCATTGGTAATCAGCTCGACTTTGTTCTTGAGGGTCGGGGCGAGGGTCATGCCACCATCGCTTATCATTACAAATTTGTTCACGTCACGGTGAGGATATTCCAGCACAAAGATATCGCTTAACAATCTCCCCATTCGCAACCCACTCTCTTCGCGAAGGACCGCTTTCATCATCGTGGAAGTATCCACACCGCCCTTCATTAAAATGTCTCCCCTGCCATCACGGACGAGCCCGATAGCAGTCTGCAGTGAATCAGACATTTCGGGTCGATCAACAATCTCGGCGATCGACATGTCGATCTGTTCTGCAGCCATCCCTTCCTCGATGATCTTCTTGTCACCCACCAAGATGAATCTCACGTGCAGCGCTGCCTGGGCACGTGCCATGGCGCCAAATGTTTCGGTACTGGAGGGATGGATAAGCACAACACTCTTCTCCGGGAGAGTTCTCGCGTGGCGAAGAAGGTCTTCAAAATTCCCGATCATGGGTGTTGTGATATCAGTATTCAAGTGGTTGTTCCTCATGACGTAAGACGCGGAGAGCACCGTGAGCCAGAGACCTCATCTCATCTTCATCCGGATAGACCAGTACAGGACCTAGGAACTTCACCCTTTTTCGGATCTCATCCACCAGCATACCAGAGCCCGCAAGACCGCCGGTCAGCACCACCGCATGAACGCGACCGTGTAGCGTAACAGCCATCGCACCGATTTCCTTTGCAATCTGATATGCCATTGCCTCATAAACGTCTCGTGCGAGATCATCCCCGCAGCGAATGCGTTGCTCGACTTCCTTGCCCGAGTTTGTTCCAAGGTAGGCGCTCAGGCCGCCCTTACCCATTACCAGCGACCGGACTTCATTTTCCGAGTAGGTACCTGAGAAACAAAGCGTGATGAAATCTTGCAATGGCAACCCTCCCGTCCGTTCAGGAGAAAACGGCCCGTCGCTCGATGCATCGTTGACGTCAAGGATCCTCCCGCCAAGAATAGGTGCAACCGAAATCCCACCTCCAAGATGCGCAACAACAAGTGAAGACTCCACCAGCTTGATACCAACCTCGTCTGCCGCCCGCCGAGCCGCAGCATGAAGATTCAAAGCGTGAGAGAGACTCTTCCGTCTGATCAGGGGGTGCCCGGAGTACCTCGCGATCCGGGTCATTTCATCAACGGAGACTGGGTCAACAACATAGGCTGGACAGCGATACTCCCGCGCGAGCGAGTAGGATATGGCACAGCCCAGATTCGAGGCGTGCTCACCTTGCAAGTTCCCCCTCGCGTCGTGCAGCATTCTCTCATTGACCAGGTACGTCCCGCCCGGAAGTGGCCGTAACAGACCTCCGATACCTACCACGGCATCGATGCCCTCGGTAAGTGCGTGAACCCAAAGGCGTACCGCGTGCGTCCGGTGATCAAACTGGTCCCAGATCCCCGTGTATGCCTCCAGCACATCGGAACTGTACCGGGTCACCTGTGTGTGCTGTTGGATGGCGCCTTCGAACAACGCCATTTTCGTGGACGTGGAGCCGGTGTTTACTAC